>CAZILJ010000326.1:0-1775 GCA_964539915.1 uncultured Acidobacteriaceae bacterium
GGAACCGCGTCTCGAGGAGACCTTTGCCGGACCTCCGTTTACCCAACCCAATCTGAGCCTCAAGCCGGAGCGCTCGCGCTCGTTTGAGGCGGGCTTTCAGCAAGATTTCTTCCACAATAAGTGCGAGTTGAGCGGGACCTACTTCAACAATTTGTTCCACGACCAGATTAATTACGTTACCGTTGACCCGGTGAATTTCATTGGCGAATACGTCAACGTGAACCAGGCTTTCGCGCACGGCGCGGAATTTGTGCTGAGGGCGAAACTGCGGCCGCGGCTTCTGCTCAACACGGCTTACACGTATACATCGTCGCAATATTTGGACAACCCCGCACCGTTTGATCCGACTTACAACCCCGGGCAACCGCTGCTGCGGAGGCCCAAACACTCTGCGACTGCGTTGTTGTCGTACATGGGGAATCGTTGGGGAGCAAACCTGAGTGGAGGTTTTGTGGGGCGTCGGTCGGATTCGGACTTTCTTGGGTTCGGTATTGATCACGCAGCGGGCTATGTGCGAGTCGATGCCGGGGGATGGTACGCGGTGCGGCCGCGGGTGACGGCCTATGTGAACATCGAGAACGCGCTGGACCGGCGATATAACGAAGTGGTGGGATATCCCGCGCTGCCGATTAATTTTCGCGCGGGGTTGAGATTTCGGATTGGAGGGGAATAGCTTGGGCGAAAGCCCGGCAAGCGTCGAGGCGCTTAGGCGGCGCTCCTCCACGACACTCGCGGCGTCTCAACAACCAGCTACCCTTCATCGGCCAGTTGAGTCTGACTCGGTGAGCGAATTTCTCCCGCAGTGAACTGAAGGGCGAGATGTCCCGGTGAGGCTAGCTGACTTTTTCCGGTGAATTCGGCAAGGGCATCGCGGCTGCGATTTTTGCGCCGAAATACTTGGTGCGGGCGAGCAGAAGTTTCTCTATTTCTACTTCTTTCAAGGGCTGCTGGCGTCCGAGCAAGTGCGTGACGAGGGCGATCTGGGCAAAGTGCTCGACGGTTTCCATCTTCATGTAGGCGTGTTCAAGAGTGTCGCCGTAAGTAACCACTCCGTGATTCGACATGAGGATGGCATCGTAGCCGGGGACGTAGGGCTCAAGCGTCTGAGCCAACTCTGAAGTTCCAGGAGTGCCGTAGCGCGCAAGCGGTATGCATCCCAATCCCATGACGACCTCGCATACCAGTGGCTCGGTCAGCGGAATGCCTGCGGCGGCAAAACCCGTGGCGGTGGGCGGATGGGCGTGCACAATCGCCTGAATATCAGGGCGGGTGCGATAAATCAGCAGGTGCATGCCGATTTCACTGGTGACATTGCGGCGACCAGTGACCTTGTGACCTTCCAGATCGACGATGACCATGTCGGTGGGCCGCATAGCGCCTTTGCTGACGCAGGTGGGAGTCACCAGGACGCGGTCGCCCTGAAGGCGGACGGACAGATTGCCGTCCATAGCCGCAACGAACCCATGTTCGTGGAGCATGCGTCCGTAACGAACGATTTCTTCCCTATGTTTGCGTTCCGTAGGCACGAGTACCCTTGGGAGAGAAGATGAAAAGCAGGCCGCAGTCGGGCATCTAAATATTATCAGCTGGCGACCGGCGTACACAATCCTAATTTCATGGAAAATCAAAGCCAGAAAGCCTGTCTGAAAGCCCGAAACGCCCGTCAGTCCCTATAATCGGACGCGTGTTGGTCTCAGATTTTCATTACGAGCTTCCGGAAGAATTGATTGCGCAGGCTCCGCCGGCGGATCGCGCGGGGGCGCGGATGCTGCGCG
>CAZILJ010000327.1:0-1627 GCA_964539915.1 uncultured Acidobacteriaceae bacterium
AGTTACCGGCTGCGCTTTGTTGCCGATACGCCGATCGGCTCGACCGAATTTACGCAGGATGTGCGCTTGGAGGACAAAGTTTCCATTCTTCTTACTTCGGAAAAGCCGCTCTACCAGCCGGGGCAGACGATCCATGTGCGTGCGCTCGCGCTCGACCGCTCGGATCATCAGGCGGCGGCGAAGCGTACCCTCACGTTTGAAGTCGAAGATTCTCGTGGTAACAAAGTCTTCAAGAAAGCGACTGCGACCGACCAATTCGGAGTGGCATCGGCTGAATTTGGCCTCGCCGACGAGGTCAACCTGGGAACGTATCATCTGCGCGCACTAATGGGGGATGCCGATGCGCCCAGCAATACGGCTGAAATCGCTCTCAATGTGGAACGCTACGTTCTTCCGAAATTCAAGGTAGCCGTTGAACTTGCAGATCCAGAGAATGGTAAGAGGCAGAAACGCGGCTATCAACCGGGCGATCATGTTACGGGTACGGTGCGCGCCACCTACTTTTTCGGAAAGCCAGTGGACAACGCCGAACTTAGCATAAAGGCTTCGGCGATGGATGTTTCGATGTTTGAGGTCGCGTCGGCCCACGGGAAGACGGATTCCGAGGGCTCGTATCATTTTGACGTTAGATTGCCGAAATATTTTGCCGGACGGCCACTTAACCACGGCGCGGCTCGGGTGTTGATTGAGGCGACGGTGAAAGACTCTGCGGGTCATTCCGAGACTCGGGGCCAGCCGATCACGGTGAGTGACTCGCCCCTGCTGATCACTGTAATTCCGGAGGGCGGCACACTAGTACCTAATTTAGAGAACGAAGTTTTCATTCTGACTTCGTATCCAAACGGAACTCCGGCGAAGGCTGATGTAATAGTCCACCCGGTTGGATATGCCGAACAACGCTTGACCACCGATGAAGGAGGAGTCGGGATTGCTCGTCTCAAGATTAATCGCGTGATGCCGGTAACTTGTTGCGACACTCTGGAGATTGACGCCACGGATCAAGAGGGAAATCATGCCTCAAGTAAAGTCGAGTTGCAGGCTCGCGACGGCGAAGACCAGATTCTGCTCCGGGCGGAACGAGCCGCTTATCGAGCCGGCGAACATATTCAACTGAAAGTGTTTTCCACGAAAGCGCATGGGCCTGCATACATCGACATAGTGAAAGAAGGCCAGACAGTACTTACGCGCGACCTCGACCTTGAAAATGGCCAGGCGGATCTTACGCTTACGGCCACGCCTGAAATGGCGGGGACGGTTGACATCAGCGCGTATCTTTTCGGGCGAGACGCGCGTCCGGTCGGCGATCACCGATTGCTCTTTGTGCAGCCTGCCAAGGAACTGAAAATTGAGACGGCGGCGGATGCAACCGTCTACAAACCCGGCGGCGATGCGCGCATCAGGTTTCGAGTGACCAACTCGCAGGGCGAGGGCGTCCACGCTGCGCTCGGATTGCAGGTAGTGGATGAGGCCGTGTTTGCTCTGGCGGAAAAGCAGCCGGGCTTTGCGAAGGTCTTCTTTTATCTGGAGCAGGAGGTAATGAAGCCTCGGTATGAGATCCACTCGATCGGTATGCCGGAGGTTGTCGAACCGGCTGAGAAGTCGCAGGCCGAACAGCGAGACCGGGCGG
>CAZILJ010000328.1:0-1929 GCA_964539915.1 uncultured Acidobacteriaceae bacterium
CGCAGTCACGGTGGTCTCGTGCGCCTCCTTCGATGATCGCTTCGAGGCTTTTTGGGCGGATCTGAGGAAGAAGAAATCCAATCTGCTGCTCGGAGTTCGCAGCCGCGACGCACTGGAGTGGCACTTCAAGTTTGCTCTGCAGCAAAATGCGGCATGGATTTACATAGTAGAGGGCAACTCTGGGTTGGCAGCGTACTCAGTGTTTTTGCGTCAGGATAGTTTGGAAACCGGGCTCACGCGCATACGCTTGGCCGATTTTCAATGTCTGGAGCAGGAAAGGGTGCCCGACGTGCTCACGGCCACGCTGCAGGCGGCTATGGATCGTTGCCGGCAAGAGTCCATCCACATGCTCGAACTGATTGGCGTTCCCCCGCCGTTGGGGAAAAAACTGGAACGTCTTTCTCCCCACCGGCGTCGGTTGCCCACCTGGATGTCCTATTACAAACCGAATAACCCTTCGCTTGCCGAGACTCTCAAAAACGCAGCCGTCTGGGAGACCTCGCTTTTCGATGGGGATTCCAGCTTGTGCTCGCTAACCGTGAGCTAATTTCAAGATTCGAAGTAGGACAAGCCTGGAGCCCAAACTACCCAAAGTATTTCTTCGATGGATCTTGTCGGCGGCACTGCGACCGATGAGTTTGCTCCGGTTACGTCTCAGAGGCTGCTGATGCGTTGTGCCGGGTCAGCTCCGACCTTTTGCAGCAGGAGGCGGAGATCTTCCAAGGTCTGAGTGATTGCAGCGGTGGTAAAGAGGTCAGGATTGTATTGAGCGCGGCCAATCATCCCGCCCGCGCGATCGTTCAGCTCGAGGTACAGATCCCATCGGGCTCCGCCACTTTCGACATCCATATAGGTCATGCTCCATCCGGGCGGGAGGGGAGGCACGTCTGGCGCGACCGATAGCGCGACGGTAAAGAAAGGACTGCGGCTGGGATCGGGCCTGACCTGAAGTCTCTCGGCAATCAACTGGAGCGGCACGTCGTCGTTCGAGATAGCACTCAGGGTAACGTCGCGCATCTGGCCGACCAACGAGGAAAAGGAAGGATCGCCGGATAGATTCGCCCGCAACGCTACAGGGTTGAGGAAGTATCCCATGGATCGTTGGTACTCAATCTGTTTGCGGCCAGAGGGTGCCAAGGTGCCTATGATGATGTCTTCCTGCCGCGTGTAGCGGTGCAGCAACGCTCCCAGTCCGGCGAGCAAGATCATGAAGAGGGTTGCACCTTCCCGCCGGCCCAGAGCTCTGAGAGACTCCGACAGCTCTTGAGTCAGCTTGAACGGATGCAGCGCACCACGAAAGGTTTGCTGAGGCGGCCGCGCCCCGTTATTCGGCCAGCGCAAAATCGGCAACTCGCCAGTCAACTGCCCTTGCCAGTACGCCAACTGTTTCTCCATCGCCTCGCCAGTGATGCTGCGACGCTGCCAATCGGCGAAGTCTGCGTACTGACTCTCTAGCGGGGGCAAAGGTGAAGGCTTGCCCGCCGCAAAACTTTCGTAGAGAGCCGTCAGTTCGGAGGGGAAAATATCGAAAACCGTGATTCCATCAACAATGCTCTGGTGGGCGGTCAAATACAGGCGGTGGTCGGCATGATCCAGCGAGACGAGCCGGGCGCGGAATAGCGGGCCGTGGGTCAAGTCGAACGGCACACTCGCGTCTCGCGTCGCCAGATCCAGCGCTTTCTTTTCCCGGTCGGCTTCGAGAAGAGTTTTGAGATCGGTTACAGGTAATTTGAAAATAGCAGGCGCGGAGTGAATAATCTGGACGGGCTGTCCCGCCGCTACTTGAAAAGTTGTCCTCCAAATTTCGTGGCGCCTGACGATTTCCGCCAGGCTTGCTTCAAGTGCGGCAGGGTCGCACGGGCCGTGGCGATGAATGGTAATGGATTCGTTGTGGAGGGGCGTCAGCTTTCCTGCGGTGTGATCAAGACG
>CAZILJ010000329.1:0-4252 GCA_964539915.1 uncultured Acidobacteriaceae bacterium
CTACCGGACTGGCAATCTGCGCGCTTTCGATCATGAAGAACTCCTGTTACCCACTGACGACTGATGCGAGCAAGCAAGGCCGCCTCAGACACCGCGTCCCCAACCCACCAGCTTTCAAGTCTGAACCGCAAACCCTGCGGAGTTCGAGGAATTCCATTGGCTGCGTGTGAAATCAGGAAATTTCTGGGGAGTACCATTCTGTGCCACCGACGCTTCACTCAACGGAGTCGGCGCACTCCATGCGGCGGCATCATAGACATTAATGTCGGGCACTAGACCTCTTTTCAGGCAATCCATCAGCCTGAAATTCATGATGTAGTCCATCCCGCCGTGGCCGCCCATTTTTCGGGCCAGGTCTCCGGTTGTCTTCCAGAGCGGATGCTCATACTTGACGCGAAACCCGTCGATATTTTGCCAATCCTCTTGCTTCGGTCCATCGACGAAAACCCGCGGCGGATAGTCGGCGAACGCGCCCTTTGTGCCAGAGATTGAGTTGAGCCGGCTATAAGGTCGTGGGTTGACCACGTCGTGCTGCAGAAGAATCGTGCGGCCCTTCTGGGTTTTTATAATGCTGGTGTTCATGTCACCGCAGATGTACTTTTCGGCGCGCTTCGGGTCCCCCTCAGCAAAGTTCGCTTTTACATACGCGCTCAGCGAGGCTTCCGCCGAGCTTACCGAAACCATATAGTCGAACCGGTCGCCGCGATGGATGTCCAGGTAGTGCGCTACCGGGCCCAGTCCGTGCGTCGGATATAGGTTGCCATTGCGATTGATATGCGGAAACCGCCGCCACAAGCCTTCTCCTTCACTGGAGGTCAAAATACCGCGCAAGTCGTGGAGATAAGCCGCTTCTCCATGCGTGATTTCGCCGAATAGTCCATCGCGCACCATGCCCAGGACCATCATCTCGGTGGCGCCGTAACAGCAATTTTCGAGAATGACGCAATGCTTTCGAGTGGCCTCGGAGGTGTCGACGAGTTCCCAGCACTCCTGCAAGGTTCTACAGGCAGGCACCTCAACGGCCGCATGCTTGCCGTTTTTCATGGCGCTGACCGCCATCGGAACGTGCCAGTTCCACGGGGTCGCAATATAGACGATGTCGAGTTCAAGCTTGGTCAGATTCTCGAAGTCTTTTTCGCCCTTGGGGAACCCGGCCGGCTCTGCCTGGCCTGCGTTCGTGACTGCCTTCTGCGCTCGCGCAACTTTTTCCGGCACCAGATCGCAGATCGCCTTGACCTCTACGTTTTCAATGGCGAGCAAATCCTGCAGCAAGCTGCTGCCACGTCCCCCGACCCCGATAATTCCCAGCCGCACTCGTCCGGTTGCCTCAAACGGGACGCCCATCATGGTCGAGTTGGCGGTTTTCGGTGCAGCGGTAGCGAGCTCTGGACGCAGAATGTCCGTCGCAATTAGAAGTCCTGCACCGCCGATCGCGGTACGTCCGATGAAACTTCGTCGCGAAATATCTTTACATTCCTTATCCATGGGTACCCGGTGATCTCTTGCTGGTCATCATCCGCTCAGATGGATAGTCTTCCCAAAACACATCGCGGGTGTTTTTCCGCTCGCAAAGCCAGAGTCCCACCCTGCAAGTACTCCACCGTCAGGGCATGCACCCGCTTCTCGACTCCAAAGTCGTAGAAAACATCTGTGCGCGGCCCATTATATTCTCAAGAGACGGCGTTGTGACCGTGCGACGGTTCGAAATGGATGGTCAGCTGAACCCAGATGAGAATTGCGTTTTGCGCGATGGTCGGGCTGGACGCGGTCCGCGCCTTTGTGTCCGCATAAGTGACTTGGGCGGGCTTACTTCCGTGCTCGGGAAGGGCGACGCATTCATTTCCGGCGGCCACACTTCGTAGCTCAGGACGACGACCTCGTTCTCAGGAAACGTCGCGTTTTGTTCCCGAGATTCTGTCTGAAGGTCGGGTACCCCACCTACACTGATCGACGTAATGAAGAGGAAAGTCTCTCGTTGGCTTTGTATCGCACGGAATAGTTTTCTTTTGGGTGAGCAAGAAATGCTCGATCGTTTGGCTGACGCTGGAGAATGCTGGCGATTCGACTACAGCGTCCAGTGTAGTGGAGAAAAAACAATGCCTGAACTGCGCGTCCGGTGATCCCGACGACCGCTCGCTAAGTCGTGCAAAACCAATCTCTTTCTCCCGTCGCACAAGAGGTGCGGCCAACCTACTCGAAGTGATGGCACGCAGTTTGCTAACCCTACGGGGGTGAGCCGCCTGGCTCCTGGAGGATTTGTGAAAAATCGGATTCAGTCTCTTACTTTTGTCGCCACCCTGGCAGTGGTCTTTGGCTTGGTCTCCTGGGGCAGCGCGTTTGCTCAATCCACACCATCGACACCGACAGATCAACCCCCGCCGCAGACGACGCCGACACCCGACACGCCGCCGCAACAGACTCCGCAGACGCAACCCACTCCGTCGCCCGATACACCTCCGGCGACGCAGCAGCCGCCTTCTTCGCAGACTCCGGATCAGGCGCAGCCCCCCAGCTCGAAGGACAACATGCCCGATTCCTCCGCCACCGCGGGTGGAAGCCAGACATTCTCGGGAACAATCGTGAAATCCGGCGACAAGTATGTGTTGAAGGATGATTCCGGCAAGACCTATGACATCGATCACCAGACCGACGTTGCCAAGTTCGAAGGCAAGCGCGTTCGCGTTCAGGGCTCGCTTGATTCGACCGGCACGAAGATCCAGGTAAAATAGTCGCTCACTCGATCGCTTCGTAAGTGAATGCACCGGGGACATGGGGCTCACCGCCTTGTGTCCCCGGTGAATTCTTTGGTAAAACCTCCTACTTTATTTTTTCCGCGATGGTGCTTCAAACCCGAATTCGCGCATGCCGTAGAACTGTTCCTTCATCGGCATCGTAATTTCGCTTCGCCTTTCTTGACTGCGGCCAGGACTTCCTGGATGACACTTCCCTGAACAGCGTTAGACTGCCACCGATGGGTTTGGCGCCCAGCGCGGAGAGAATCTACCGCGACGGCTTTGTGGTGGTTGAAAAAAATCTCCGCCTCTATCCAGCTCTAGATATTCAGAAGATCGGATCGAAGGGGCAGACCGGCAAGTTTTCAAGCTGCATATATCCCACGGAATCAGCCAGATCGAGGAACAACATCGTCCAAAGGGTCTTGACAAGAAAACGCAGATTTCCGAGATTTATTCGCGACGGAGCCAAAATTGACGAACCAGAACGCGAAGTACTGGATTGAGAACCTGCAGCTCGAACCGCATCCCGAGGGAGGGTATTTCCGGCAGACGTACCGGTCGGAAATGGTGATCGCGTCCGAGGCGCTGCCGGCCGGGTTCGGTGGAGCCCGCGTGGCCTCGACGGCCATTTACTTCCTGCTGGAGAGGGAGAACTTCTCCGCGTTTCACCGGCTGCGGTCGGATGAGGTTTGGCACTTCTACGCCGGGGAACCGCTGGCATTGCATGTAATCGATCCAGAGGGAGAATATTCGCGGATTTTTCTCGGCCGCGATCTGGAAGCGGGTGCGGTTTTGCAGGCGGTGGTCGATGCCGGGTGCTGGTTCGCGTCGCACGTGGCGGAGTGGAATTCGTTTGCTCTCGTGGGATGCACGGTTGCGCCGGGGTTTGATTTTGAGGACCTCGAGATGGGGAAGAATCGGGAGTTGGTCGCGCGTTATCCGCAGCACCGGGCTTTGATCGAGCGGCTGACTCGGGAGTAAGCAAAGCTTGAACCAAAACGACGCCGAGTCCCATAGAGGAATTCGTTTTGGGGGCCTCCGTGAAACTCGGTGTCCTCTGTGGCTAAGATTTATTTCACAGCAGCGGCTCGTTTGGGAAACATCTCGCCGATGCGGCGGATTTGGGCGCCGACGCCTTTTAACTTTTCTTCGATGTGTTCATACCCGCGGTCGATATGGTAGACGCGGTCGATGATGGTTTCGCCGTCGGCAACAAGGGCGGCGAGCACGAGCGACGCGGAGGCGCGCAAATCACTGGCCAGCACGGCGGCGGCGCTCAGCGGAGTCTTGCCGCGGACGACGGCGCGACGCCCTTCAATCTTGATGTTGGCGCCCATGCGGACCAGTTCCTGCGCGTGCATGAAGCGGTTCTCGAAAATATTCTCGGTGATGATGGACATGCCTTCCGCCTGCGTTGCCAGCGCCATGAATTGCGCCTGGCAGTCGGTGGGGAATCCGGGATGCTCTTTGGTGGACAGGTCAACGGCCGTAAAAGGATTGTCGCCCATGACGCGGAC
>CAZILJ010000330.1:0-3440 GCA_964539915.1 uncultured Acidobacteriaceae bacterium
TATCGACAAAGGTGTAGTCAACCTCCGAATTCACCTGGCTCGTGCTCATAATCGCAAAGTAGGTCCGCGACCCGACCTGGCGCCTGGTCAGCTGAAGAGAGTGTCCTTTCGCGTTTTCCTCCCGATTGAAACTATCCACCAGCTTCTCGATCGTCGACTGCAATGTTGCCGGGTCGTACACTTCGACGACCAGCTTCCATCGCGGGGTTGGGATCATGGGGCCGTCGAAGGCCATGGTCACTTCACCGCCCAGAGGGGCTGCGATGTCGTTCAACACATTCACGCCGGTCTTGGCCTCGAATTCGGCTATATGCTCAGCGAAGTCCCGGTCGCCGCTCCCGATCATCTTGAAGATTTCTTCCAGGATGCTTCTCGGATTCTTGATCACCGCCGATGTCACCATGCTGGCATTCGGGGAAACGAATTCCAGTGATCCCATCGACGCCGGCGCCGCCAGCCAGGATGCCACGCCTTGCCTTTCAGACGCGAACAACAAGTCGGCGTGACTTTCACTCTTGCCGCCAACGTCCCGATGTTCCATCGTCAGGTATCGCACGTCCGCTATCCCCGGCGGTAGTTTGTGGCCACCGTTATCAGCTTGTACGTTCGGCGCGACAATTTGTTCCATGTCCGCACAGAAAAGAAACTCCGCTCCTTGCTGGTAGGAACGAACAATCTGCTGGTGGAACGGGGTTACGGCAAACTGGCTGCTGCTCTGCGTCTGCGCAAGCGTCGCCGCGCGTTGCAGTTCCGCCAATTCCGGGCTGGCGATCAGCAGATTGTTGTTTAAGTAGACCAGCAAAGGTCGGTTGGGCGCGGGTGTCACGGCCCACGGATCATGAACTATTTGAAGCGCAAGCCGCGATGGATTGGAGCTGAGGTTGCGACTTTGGTTCTGTGCCGCCGCCTCCAGTCGGCTTTGAACCTCCAGAAAGGTCTCCAATCCGGGCTGCCGTATTTTGGCAAGCACGACGGGCGCCGTGTAGGTCGTTCCGTTCTTGCCCACGGCAAAAACGATCTCGTCGCCCAGATAGCTGTTGAACGTCCTTACCTGATTCAGTACATCTTCGAGTTTCCGCCCGCTTCCTTTCTCCTGTTGCAGCCACCAGTCGCGTAGTGCCGGGCTCTGCTCGAGCCGCTGTTCGAAAAGCTGGCTGGCTTCTCCTAAGGTGTTGGCAAGATTCGGAACCGCGGCATAGACAACAGTTTGATCGGGGACGTAGGGCAGAAGCTCAGAGCTGTAACGCAACCCGGGTCCCGGGATCGCCGCAAACTGCTTCTGGAGGATCGCGAAGTCTCCCAGCAGAGCAAGGTATTTTGCCGAATCCTTGCTCCACGCGATCTCGCTTTGGATCGGAACCTTCGACACACTGGCGCTCGAAGTCGCTTCCTCCCCGGCGTGTAGATCGGCCGTATTCGCTCCGTAGTCGACCCGCACCACCCCTTCGATCACTGCCACGCGAGAGCCCTTGGTCCCGTGATTGACGGAAAAAATTGTGCCTTTCACCGAAACTAGTCCGTCGTCGGTCGCCACGTAAAGGCGGCCCGAACGCTGCTTGGCTGCCTGAACGATGACCTGACCACCATCCAGACGAATGGTTGTGCCTCTCCATGCGCGTGACACCGAAAGATCAGAGCGCTCGCCCATCTCCACCAGAGAGCCATCCAGCAGTCGCACCACCGCCCTTGATCCCTTCGCGGTGCGGACCTCGTCTCCATTCCTGATCTGATAACCCACGGGGATCACTCGGATTTCCGCGCCCGATCCGGTATAGAGCGAGCCGTCGACCGTCTGCACGGAAGCGCGAACCATGTGCTGTCCGGGAAGCAGCCCGTTGTTAAACGCGAGGACTGCAACCATCGCCCCAGCAAGAACTGCAGTCGCGCCCATCGCCCAGCGCCACCCAAACGAACGCGAGCGCTCGGCTTCAACCCGCCAAACGGTTGGTTTTTCTCCGTCGCGAGCGCGCTCTAAAGCGTGCCGACAGGCCACGCACGCGTGCACGTGATCTTCAAATAGGAACACTCGTCCCGGGGAGAGCTGTTTTTCCACGTAGGCAGGAATTAGCGCTCGGAAATCTTCGCAGCTTCTCAATGTGTGGGTGCTGAGATCGGCGTCAGAAGGGGAACCGGCAATGGACTTCAACACTCGTTCGCCAGCCTGGGCAACAACCCGATCGTCCACCTGTTCATTTTGAATCTGCGATAACAAATGATCGAATTTCTCATTCTTCATGGCCTGTCTCCTAGAGATTCTGCCAACTCCTTGCGAAGCCGCTGCCGAGTGCGATGGACAATCACGGCCACCAACACCTGTGAAATACCAAGCATCCGCGCAATCTGCGGATTGCTGAAACCTTCAAGAAACCGCAATGCAAAAATTTCAGCGGGACGAGGCTTGAGTTGAGCCATGGCGCGCCCCAGGGCCTGCCTTAATTCGCGCGGGTCGTAGTGTGCTGGCTCGGCAGGCAGGTCCGTCAGTTCCACCGTGCGATCGGACTGCCGCAATCGGATCACATCCAGAGCTGCGTTGATCGCCGCCCGGCGCAAGAAACTTTCCTCATTCTCCAGCACTCTAGCGTGCGGGTCCCGGCGAAACAGGCGCAGAAAGACCGTCTGCGATACATCTTCGGCATCCGCGGCATTGCCTGTGATCCGGTACGCCGTGCGAAAGACCAGGCCATAATGCGCCCGAAAGATTCGATCGAATTCGACCGGGATTGCGATTTCTCGTTCCTCTGCCAGTGCGCTTTGCAGGGTACGCCTCCAGTTGCTCGGTTTCACAACTAAAGACGGTATCGAAGCCGGATTATTACACTCTCTGATCTTTACTCTCTCGAGCGAGCGCCGCTGTCCCGGCGGCGTCCCGCCGCCCAGCCTCCATGTTATTGAAGTCGAATGGTTTACCGGGTTCCTGAGGGGTGTTTGCCAAGCCGCTTGTGTTAACGCGGAAAATGTCAGTATAAGATTCCGTGGGTCGCCTCCGTCCCCGACACAATGGCAAAACTGAAAATTAAGAGCAAACGCGAGTGCACCTGGGACCTGGTCAGCCTGGGAGAAGTAATGTTGCGCCTGGATCCCGGCGATGAGCGCATTTCCACCACGCGCCATTTTCGCGCTTGGGAGGGCGGCGGCGAATACAACGTGGCTCGCGGCCTGAAGCGCTGTTTTGGAATGGACACCGCGATCGTCACTGCGCTGGCGGACAATCCCGTCGGTCGCCTCGTCGAAGACCTGATGCTGCAGGGCGGCGTCAGCCAGAACTACGTTCGCTGGGAACCGTATGACGGTGTCGGTCGCACCGCGCGTAACGGGCTGAATTTCACCGAGCGCGGCTTTGGCATTCGCGCCGCTCTTGGCTGTTCCGACCGTGGGCACACCGCCATCTCCCAACTGAAGCCCGGCCAGATCGACTGGGATCAAATCTTCGCGAAAGACGG
>CAZILJ010000331.1:0-10970 GCA_964539915.1 uncultured Acidobacteriaceae bacterium
AGGATGCATATTACTTTCGGCTTATGGCGCGTGCTCTCGAGGAACTCAAGGAGGGCTTTGAGGATCCTATCGAAATCATCGTCTTTTGGGAAGAATTCCGGCAGCAGGCCATCAAGGAGAAATGGTTCACCGCCAACAGCGCGGAGGACGGAGTGCTTTCGCTGCGCATGGCAAAGATCGCGGAACGGATCCCACCGGATATTCTTGAGGACCTGCGCGAGGAGGAGGAGATCATGCGATCGTCCCGCTCCGGCGGCGTGGGGGCACTGCCGTCCTTGAAATTACTCTCCCCCGGGGCGCTGTACGAGCGGGCCTGCCGCGCCGATCCTAGCCCTGAAGTCTTTGGAGATTGGCTGAAATGGGCAAAGACCGAGCGCGACTGGAGGGTCCCCGACCGCGTGGCCGAATTGTGGCGGACAACCAGACCCGAAGACGTAGGTCCCCTGCTCTGGCTGACGGAGTCTGCGGAAGAACGCGGGGCCTACAAGAGATCGCTCCAATTCCTAGAAGAGGCCGAGCAACGGGACCGCCTTAATCCGGAGGTTCGCAACGCCAAGCTTCGCCTGCTGCTGGCCGCCATCCTGCGCCACTTCCGTCAACGCAAGCCGCATTTGGCTGCTCAGGGAATTGACCGCATTGAAGCTTTACCGAAGGCGGCGGAGAGGGACCTTCCGGCTTTGGCAGTTGCGCTGCGACGACTGTGTAGGGGGCTCGAAAAAGACTTTGAAGCCGCGCGGCAGCTCGAGTCCGAACTGGACAAGCAGTTGGGCTCCGTGGCCGCGCATGTTCTTCTGTGGGGTTTAGCGAAACTCTCGGGGCTGGCGGCAAGTGAGATCGGCTTGCTGCAGTTCGAGATCGATTCCGTGGCCGCAACGAATCTCCCTGCCGGTGTGGCGCGAGCCTGTTCGCTCGGGGCCCTGACCGGTGTTCCGATCCCAGTTCCAAACGCATGGGAGCAGCCGTTGAGTGCGTCCTTGACAGAAGCGGACCATTCCCTCGATGCCGCCCAGATGTTGGTGCTCGGCGAGGCTGCGCTCCGCGGACAGACCTCGCAGTTGGCATTTGCAGTTTCGGTGGCAGGGATGACGAAAGGTGGCGCGAACGCTAGATTCTTGTTTCTCCGAGGAAGATCTTTACCGATCTGGGCTTCCGATCGGCGGTACCTCTGCCTCTGTGCTGCGCTGGAGTTGGCGCGACGGGAGCGCGACACAGACCTGGCAGGTAAACTCCTTGATGAATTGAGGAAATCCCCGAGGCGCATGTTCGGACCGGATGACTTCCCATACACCATGGGGCGGGATGGCTTTTCTCTCGAGCCCGAGTTGCTGAGCCAAGTCTTGGAAGGGGAGATGACGGAGAGGGTGTTTCCGGTCCCCGGGCGAACCTCTCCACCCCGATATACTCGAGAAAATGTTTGGCAGCCCGAATCTGGCGAGGGTGAAAGTCCGGAGGCTCGCCCTCACCCCGGAGAGTTTGACGGCGACGATGGAGATCTCGATGAGGACGATCTCGAACTTGCGATCGATGAAATTCTCGAGAGCTTGCCGCCTGAACTGCAGCGCGAGATGCTCGAAGCAATGATCCGCGGCGAAGATCCGAAAAAGATGGGGCGAAAATTCTTCCGCGCAGGGTCGTTCGCGAAGACTGCCCAGCCGACTCCCAAGGAGAGCAAGAAGCCGGCCCGATCCCCATCACCA
This sequence comes from uncultured Acidobacteriaceae bacterium, assembly GCA_964539915.1. GTDB lineage: Bacteria > Acidobacteriota > Terriglobia > Terriglobales > Acidobacteriaceae > Sulfotelmatobacter. The sequence goes on from CAZILJ010000331.1 coordinate 1,698, forward strand.
GAGCAAGGAGATTTGTTCTAGAGTATGAACCAGAATATGCGTGAGTCGAAACCGTCGTCGGACCCCTGGGCTCTGCTGGGAATCAGCGCGGATGCCGGGGATGACCAAATCCGTGCCGCCTACGTCCGCAAGATAAAAGAGTTTCCGCCGGATCGCAACCCGATGGAATTCGAATTGATTCGCGATGCTTACGAATTGCTGCGCGATCGCCGCCAGCGTGCCCGACATTTTTTGTTTTCGGTTGATCCGCGGGCGCCTCTGCCGTCGATGATGGAACCTGGTCCCAGAAAAAGAAAGTACGTGGGAGTGGGGCCCTGGCTCGCCGTTCTCAAGGAAAAGTAAAAGCCCATGGAAACAAATTCTGCCTCTGAGTCCGAGGGGCGCACCCTGACGACCCGAGAAACAATCTTGCGTGGGTTCGAAGTATGGCTGGACGAAGTGCTGGCCCGCGGGGAACCGCCTCAGGGCATGATCGCAGAATTGATGCAAGCCCTGGAGAGCGGCGCCTCTTTACCCTCGATCGAGGGCCAGTGCGATCTCTATTCCTTGTGGTCGGCAATGACCGCTCTGACCCAGGAAGTGAAGTTGCAAAGCCGGACATTCAAACAGCTCAAAGATACACTGGCGCAAGTCTTGGATGCTGCCCAGGAGAGCCGGAGGGACGATTCCCTCTCTCATTCCAAGATTGCTGAAGAATTGTTTGCCGTACGACGGGAAATCGAGCGTAGGGTCCGGCGGGAACAGATCGACCTGCTGCTCGACTTGCGGGACCGCCTCGGACGGGGGATCGAGATGGTGCGCCTCTCAGAGCCCGCCTCACCCACCCGCTTTTCGAAATGGGCACTCTGGTTGGCGAAGTGGCGACGCGATCAGAAACCCACGCAGGACAGGCTGGGGGCATTGGATAAGGGCTACACCCTTACCCTGGACCGCCTTGAGCAAGCTCTAGGGGATTATCGGCTTAGTCCAATTCTCTGTGAGGGGGAGACGTTTGATCCGCATCGTATGACGGCGGTAGAAGTCGAAGAAACGGCGGTCGTTCCGGAAGGAACGGTCATGGGCGTTTACCGCAACGGCTATGAATGGGAAGGCGAAGTCTACCGTCCCGCTCAAGTCAAGGTTGCACGCTCGCCGAAGGAATAAGGATAAGGGAGAAGGATATGAGCGAATTGATCGTCGGCATCGACTTAGGTACTACGAACTCTGAAGTCGCCGCCTTTGTGCACGGCAAGATCCAAGTACTAGGCTCCGGAAAAACTAACATGCTGCCTTCGGTTGTGGGACTTTCGCCTTCTGGCGAACTGCTGGTGGGTGAACCAGCACGGAACCAGTTGGCACTCTATCCCGACCGCACCATTCGCAGCATCAAGCGCAAGATGGGGACCGGCGAAAAGATCGCGCTGGGCGACCGCGAGTTCAGCCCCCCGGAGATCTCGGCGCTGATCCTGCGGGAACTGGCAGTATGGGCAGGACGCACTTTCGAGCAAGCCGTCGAAAAGGCGGTGATTACCGTTCCCGCCTACTTCTCCGACGCGCAGCGCCAGGCAACTCGCGAGGCAGCCGCTCTGGCAGGACTGGAAGCGATTCGCATCCTCAATGAGCCGACGGCGGCGAGTCTGGCGTATGGCCAAGCTACCCGGCAGACGGCTATGGTCTACGACCTCGGTGGCGGCACATTTGATGTCTCCATCGTTGCTTTTGAAGGGGACGTGACCGAGGTGCTGGCCAGTCATGGCAACAATCACCTCGGGGGCGACGACTTCAATGACCTGCTGACCGCGCATCTGATTGCGGAGTTCGAGGCCAAGCACGGCGTCGATTTGAGGGCAGGGCATCCGATCGCTCGCGCGCGCCTTTGGTGGGCGGCCGAAGAGGCCAAGAAGCGACTCAGCTTCGAGCCGGAAGTCACCATCCGCGAAGAAGCGCTGGTCAGCGAAAATGGCCGGCCGCTGCACTTGGAGTTGGAAATCACGCGGGAACAATACGAAGCCATGATCTACCCGCTGCTCGAGAAAACTCTGGAGAGTGTTTCCAAAGCTCTCGCAGATTCGCGGAAAGGCCCCGCGGATCTGGATTCGATCCTGCTGGTTGGCGGCTCGACGCGGACGCCCCTGGTTTCCCGACTGCTCCATGATCGCACGGGGCTTGTTCCCCGCGAAGAGATTCACCCAGACTTGTGCGTCGCTTTGGGCGCGGGCGTGCTGGCATCGCGGCTGGCGGGGCATGACGTGGAGCGTGTGCTGGTCGATGTTTCACCCTACTCGTTCGGCATCTCCTTCCTCGGGGAACGTGGCGGAGTGCTCTATCCTCATTGCTACAAGCCGATCGTTCCGCGTAACTGCCCTTTGCCGCTGACTCGCACCGAGCGCTTCTATACCAGTGCCCCTTATCAGGAAATCGTGGAAATCCGCGTCTACGAAGGTGAGGATGAAGACGCACTCCGGAATATCCTGGTCGGCGACTTTCGAGTGGAAAAATTAAGAGCGGTTCGCGAATCGAGCGAAATCCTCTGTCGCATGAATCTCGACTTGGACGGCGTCCTACACGTGACTGCTGTCGAGAAGTCCACAGGAAACTCTAAGCACATTACCATCGCCCGGGCACTTGAGATGAAGAGCGAAGCCGAAATCTCCGAGGCCCGCAATCGTCTCGAAGCGCTGTACTCTACGCGGGTGAACGAAAGCGAAGAAGCGGTCGAATGGCCCGAGGCCGCGGAAGGCGAGGAAATCGTCGACCCCGAGGAACTCGATCTCAAGCAACAACCGTATGCACCCATACAAGATGGTTCCCCCGATGAGGTTTGGGTGAAGGCTGCGCAGGAAGGGCGGCAACTGGTGGAACGCTCGCGCCGGCTCCTGGAACAAATGCAAACGGAGGATCGCGAGGAGGTGATTCATCACAATGAAAAGATCGGGGCGGCGCTCGCGGCGGAAGATGCTACGGCCCTGCGAGAGGAGACCAGGAAACTCGGGGAACTGTTGTTCTTTGTGGAGGGCAAGGAATGAATCCCTCGCCTGAGCCCGGTGAATGCCCAGTCTGCAGGGCCCGCTTCCGCGGCATGGTGACCTGCTCTCGCTGTGGTGCCGACCTCGCACCCTTGATGCTGCTGATGGCACATGCCTACTCATTGTGCCAGAAGGCTCGGCAGTCTTTGCAGCAAGGCGACGCGCGGGCCGCACTGACTTTGGCTGAAGCTGCACAGAATCTACATGCCACGCCAGAGGGGCGCCTCCTGCACGCCGTGTGCTCCGTCGCCGCCAGGGCATTGTGTCCCCAGTGAGCGTTCGGTGCAGCGTCAGGCGAGGCTCGCTGTTATGAATTCGTTCTGTTCAACGGCGTCCCAGGGAAACCAAACCGGGAATCGGGCCGGGAAGCGAAGTCCGGGTGGCTTGGGGCGAAGAAGAAAATCTGTGTGTCACACTAGCCTGTGGCTTAAGCGAATGCACGGACACCACTCGGGCTGGCCAGCCCGAGCGTGGAAGGCGGCATGAAAAACTGCGGCGAAGGAGTTCGACATGACACTCACCCCGGAGGGCTCTGAGCGCAATCGCCGCGGTAACGACAGCTCGCTTTCAGGTGTGGCTGCTTCAATGGTGAGATTATCGTGAACACCCCGCCGTCGTGGGTCAGCAAAACGCCATCGCGGTAGAAAGTCAAGCCGTTTGACTGGCAACATTTTGCCTGTCGGTGTCGTTCGACTGTTCGACTAAGATCCGAAGCCCTTCGCCTTTCCTCGAGTGGTCGCTCGCGCTCCATCTCCGTCCGGTACCAGCCAGAACAGCCATTCGCCGGGGACAAGCACCGCGGGTACGGCCCGTTCGTGCGGGCGCGGATTCAATTCTGATGACCCACAGGACGTGGAACTGGGGCAGGCTGTTCAACCTCTGGGTCTTTGCCGCGTCCTTCGCCACGCGCTGCGTTAGAAAAGCCCCTCGGTTCTCAGGCCGAGAGGCTAGATCGATCACGGACTAGTGATTGTCCTGGTCCATATCGCTATCGCTATTTAGGGTTTGCCAGCCTGTCGCGGCGAACCACGCGCCGCCAGGAGAGGTGATCAAGATAACGGGAGCGGTGCACTGGTTAGGCAGTGTGAGCTTGGCAACGATATTTGCATCGCCGGCGTCGGCTCCGGTCGTGGCTGGAAATGTACCGGCCGAGAACAGCACGGACTTGGTTGAATCAGTGGGGTCCTGGCAACTCAGTTCGGCCCCAAACATGGCTGATGGGTTGGAATTGTTGAACGGAGCAATGGGAATGACCAGCCCTCTGACGAAAATCGTCAGCCTGCCGTCGGTCCGCAGTTCGCCCCGAACCGAGCGAAGAATTACCCAAGGCGCGCCGGCCCCCTGGACCCCTCGTATGACGTTGGCAGGACCGCTGCCTGGATCCCCAATCATCGTATTAAATTTCAAGATGGTCTTGCCGTGATCATCGCCATCCTCGGCGAATGACGCGCCGACCAAGATGGTGATGGCCAGCAGAGTAAGGACAAGTGCTGTGATGGCGTGGTGCCGGCTGGAGTGACCCTGAATAGAACTCAGCGACTGCATACTTCCTCCTTAGAATTCGATTGGACAGACTTGAGCCAACCGTCGACCAGAGTCGTTCACTGAGCGGCCTTACTTGTCACGAGAACGTAAAAATTGGGTAATTTCAGGTCTCGGATGTCGTTTCGGTGAGACTCCGTGCAGGCGAAACTGGCTGCGCAGGAAAAGATGCTCAACCATCCGCTTCCAGCAGAAATGTGGGTGCAGGTGCGGGTGCCGGAAGCAGTTCAGTAAAACTCGGGTGGACAGGGAACTTGTGTATAACGATGAACTTACCGCGGCAAAGTGGGCGCTTAACTCAGCGGTAGAGTGACATCTTCACACATCGGACTGCGAAGTACATGTAAATACATGCTGGCCAAAATGAACTCGGGTGCAAACTTGAGTGGAGATTGTTTTCGCCCGAGGCTTCGCTGGGTTCGTGATTCTTCATCACCTTGGTGGCAACCCCCTCACCCCTAGTCTGTACCTGCCCCACTCAAACCCGACAGGCCGCATGACAGGGCCCGCCAGCCTGTCGCATAATGTCCCTCCTGTTTGAGAGGTGTGTCATGGGTAAACCAGTTGAGCGTCTCCCCTACTAAGGCCTCGGCGTCCGATCGGCAGGCATACGAAAACTATCGAAAAGACGTGAAACGCGGAAAGAGTCTCCTGCAACTCATGGCAGCGAAAAAAGCAACAACCCCGCAGATTCGTAGCAGTTGGTCTCCGAGAAGCTCTACCGCAGTGCAAACTCCACAGGGCATATTTGATGTTGTGATCTGCAACATCTCGTTACCACTTTAATAAGCACAGAGCGCCATACGGAACAGTTGCTGCGAGGACGCTGGCTGCTCACCAGTACTTCAGGCAGAATCGACATCAAGCAGAGGTTAATCAGGGAATAACGAAGTTTCCGCGTGGAACCTTTGAACAAGACGGGAAAATAATTGCGTTTCACTCAGAGCTGGAGATGCAGCAGAGTGGAAGGTGTCAGGACGATGGCGGAACGCAGAACTCGTGCCGTGTTGTCCGGTGTCAAGCATTCTTTCCGGTCCGGGAGTTCTGATTGTCGTCCGTCACGTGTTCATGAAAAGACCTGTCGTTATCAGGCGGTCGCACAAGTGAGCGAGAGGAAAACCATTTTGACTCGCGGTGTGCAGGCCATGAAGTCTTACCAAGACGCCGTGATTCGACTGGCGGAAGTACCTGGTTTGGGGGTGGATTCTGCGCAACGAATCATCGCGGAGGCGGGCGCCCAGGCCAGCACGTTCCCCTCACTCGCCCGGCGAAAGGCAATCAATGCTTGCGCCGAGTGTTGAACCACGCAGCGCACGCGGCTGTGGCGAAGAAAGCAGTCATTTTCAGGTTGCCTTCGGCCGTCTGCTGCCCTGCCTAGGCGATCAGTCCGCGGTCTGGGCCGTTTGCCCATCGGTTCTGTCGCGTAGTTTGCAAGATCTTGCTTGAGGGGCGACGATGTATCGAGCAAGGCCGCGGTGCGGGCGCGAGCACTTCGCAAACTCGGCTACGAGGTCACGATCACACCTATAAACCAACTTGCGGTCAGGGTTGCCGTTCATGTCTTTGGAGAGGATTTTCGACGGAGTGTAATCGCTGTGATTTCGACAGCGACGCCAATTTATAGACGGTGGAGTGCAGCCTTGAACCCAACGTCGTCGTAGAATTTGAGGCGCTGTACCAATTTCAGGAGATCCATGCCGCCAACTATTCTCGCCGCGTTCTTTGAATTCTCGCGCACCGCCGTCTCGATGTCGGGCGCCGGGCTCGCGCTGCTCGTGATTGGCCTGTTGGCCGCGAAAAACGATATCGCGAAAGCGCGCGGCCCCAACAAGATCGTAGCCCTGACCAACTTGTGCTTCGCGATCCCGTTGGCCGCCTTCGGCGCAGAACATCTTTCCGGCGGAAAGATCCTGATGAACGCGGTACCGCCGTACATGCCGTGGCGTTTGTTTTGGGTATATTTCGTCGGTTTTGCGCTGATCGCCGCATCGTTGAGCATCGCCACCAAGATTCAGGTGCGATGGTCCGGCCTGCTGTTCGGGATCATGATGTTCCTCTTTGTGGCGATGTTACATTTGCCGAGAGCAGTCGCCAGCGGCGACCGAATCTCATGGACGATCGTCTTTCGGGAAATGTCGTTCGGCGGCGGCGGCTGGGTTCTGGCGGGAATTGCGAGAGGCGGGTCGCATGGGCCGGGCAGAAGTCTCATCACCGTGGGCCGCGTCCTGATCGCGATCGCGCGCTCTTTTTCGGAGTTCAGCACTTTCTGCACCCCCTGGGACTTCCCGGAGTTCCACTCGAAAAACAGATGCCCACGTGGGTTCACGCTCGAGCCTTCATCGACTATCTTACCGGTACATTTCTTATCGTTGCTGGCGTCTTCTTTCTGCTGGCGCGGAAGACGCGCATCGCGGCCACGTATCTCGGCGCCTGGATTGTGCTCGTGGTTGCGGTCATCTACGGGCCTGTCCTGATCGGTGCACTGGCGGACCCGACTACCGCGGCAAAAGTCGAGGGGCTCAACTACTTCGCCGACACGCTTCTGTTTGGCGGAGCGATTCTTTCGCTTGCCCGCACAATGACGGGCTCCGAATGAGCGTCGGTAACTGTTATAACCTCAAAAATAACCGGTCCAAACATGAGGTTTTGTGTAATTGATTTCAACAGTTAAGAATTTCTGCCCTCCGCGGCCACTAGACGAATCCCGGCCAGCCTGATGCCGAAGGCGCCAGTACCTTCAAGAACAAGAAGAAGAGATTCGACGTGATTCGACGTCGAAGCGCTGTACCGAAGCGAATCGCAGAGCGTAAGATAATGCGACATGCAACTCTGGTTTGCCCACGGCAGCGGTGAGCCTCCGCGAACAGCTCGTGACGCGGGTTGTTTTAGGCATTCTGAGCGACGACCTAGCTCCCGGGCAGCAACTGCCAAGCACAAGAGAACTGGCTCGGCGGTTTCATCTTCATCCAAATACCCTCAGCGCGGCCTGTCGGCAACTCGAGCGGGAACGTTGGGTTCAGTCCCGCCACGGCAGCGGGGTATCCGTGCGAGAGGCCAAACCGGATGTAGCGCTCTCACCTGCCCTCACACTCGATCAAATTATTGCGAACCTCTTTCGTTCGGCCTGCGAACTGGGTTTTCCCCTGAACTCCGACTCAGGGAGTTTACGCCACGGGTGCGCGCCGCGCTGAACTGGCGCACCTGAAGATCAGCAGATCAGCGATATCGACAACCAGCGGATGGTCATACATATCCGAGGAGGTAAGGGCCGCAAGGACCGCGATGTCATGCGCAGCCCGAAGCTGCTCGGTGCACTGCGCGTCTACTGGCGCGGGCCACGGCGCAAACTCATGAACTGTCTGTTTCCCGGGGGCTCATCCATCGGTAGTGGTTTCTCGCTTCCCCAAATAGCTACGCTCAACGGTTCAGTCTGAAGAGAGATTCGTTATGCTCAACCACTTGCTGAAGGAGAGCGGCTGTGCTTAAGCACGTTCAGCCAGGGCAGAATTTTGCGACGCGCAGAGCAACTGAGTCATCATTTAGCATAGAGGCTGAATTAGGACATGGGGTCGGCGGCAAGTCCCGGCGTTGTAAGAGCCATGAGAACAAATGCGATGACTTCGCCTGAAAGTGACAGCCACCAGTATAAGGCCGTGCTGCGCATCAGCGAAGCGATCGCCGCTTGCCGCGAACCTGAAGAACTGGCGAGGACTCTCGCGGATGAAATTGGCAAGTTCCTGCACTTTGATCACCTTTACTTCGTTGTGTTGAAAGAGGACTCCACAGAAATCGAGTACCTCGTTTGCGGCAAAGGTCCAATCCCTCTTCCGGACCTGCCGATGGAGGAGTGGCCAGTCTGGGAGGCTGTGCGCAGCGGGGAGCCACAACATACTGGCGATTGGGACACGGAAGAGCGTTATCCGCGATTTAAAGAGTGGGCAAAGAAAATAGGCCTCGGTTCCGGAGTCCGCATACCATTGACGACGCCGCATCGTCGATTGGGTGTGTTCGGAATCAACCGCGACACGGTGAAACCATTCAGCGGGGAAGAAATAAGCTTCCTGGGGCTGATCGGGCATGTGGTCGCCTTCGCGCTGGATGACGGTTTGAATCTGAGGCGCGCGCAACAGCAAAATGATCAGCTGCAGTTGCTTCTGAACCTGACGAATCGAATCACGTCAAATCTGAGGCTGCGGGACGTGTTGCGGGCGGTGGCAGCGAACATACGCGAGGTCCTGCACGCTGACGCGGTAACGGTTGCGCTGCCCGATGCAGCTTCGGAGAAATTCAGGGTGTTTGCCATGGATTTTCCGCATGGAAAAGGAGTCGTCAAGGAAGAGTTGCTCTGTACGCTAAGTGCGGTCGATAAGAAAGCGCTAGACACCTTGAAACCGGTGGTCCTTGACACGCGGGAACCTAACGAGCTCGCGCCTGAGGCGGCTGACATAGTGGCTGCGGAGGGGATAAAAGCCCTTTGCAATATTCCACTTGCAAATCGCGGCCGGGCCCTCGGGATTCTGTCAATTGTACGCACGACGGAGACTCCGTTTTCGCCGGGAGACGTCGATTTCCTCAGCCGGGCGTCAGGCCAGATTGCCATCGCGATTGAAAACGCGATGGTATATCACGAGATTTCGCAACTTAAAGACAAGCTCGCCCAGGAAAAGCTCTACCTCGAAGAAGAGATCCGCAGCGAGATGAACTTCGAGAACATCATTGGCAACAG
>CAZILJ010000332.1:0-13712 GCA_964539915.1 uncultured Acidobacteriaceae bacterium
GCTCGACGCCAAGATCACTTTCGACGACAATGCGCTGTTCCGCCATCCTGACCTGCGCGAATTGCGCGACATTACGGAAGAAGATCCGCTGGAAGTCGAGGCCTCGAAGTACAGCCTGAACTACATCAAACTCGACGGCAGCGTGGGCTGCATGGTCAACGGTGCCGGCCTGGCGATGGCGACCATGGACATCATCAAGTACGCCGGCGGCATGCCCGCGAACTTTCTCGATGTGGGCGGAGGCGCCAGTTCGGAGCAGGTTGCGCACGCCTTCGAAATTTTACTGAGCGACAAGAACGTGAAAGCGGTGCTGATCAACATTTTCGGTGGAATCCTGCGCGTCGACACGCTGGCCACCGGCGTGGTCGAAGCGGCGCGCAAGACCAACATCAAGTTGCCGATCGTGTTGCGGTTGGAGGGCACCAACGTCGACGAAGGGAAGAAAATCCTGACGAACTCCGGATATAACTTCGTCGTCACCGACACCATGAAGGACGCGGCCGACAAGGTTGTCGCTGCGGCCAGAGGCACTGCCGGCGTAACGGAATGGCGCTGAAGATCGACGTGTAGAAGCGAGGATTATTTGTATGGCAATTTTAGTAAACAAGAAGACGCGGGTCATCGTGCAGGGACTGACGGGTCGTGAAGGTACATTTCACGCGAAAGCCAGCGCGGCGTACGGAACGCAAATCGTTGGTGGCGTGACGCCCGGTAAAGGTGGAACTACACACGAGGGCTGGCCCATCTTCAACACGGTACGCGAGGCTGCCGACAAGACGGGCGCGAACGCAACGGTTATTTTTGTGCCGCCGCCATTCGCCGCCGACGCCATCATGGAGGCGGCCGACGCCGAACTCGACCTGATCGTCTGCATCACCGAGGGGATTCCCACTCTCGACATGGTGAAGGCGTGGGAATTTCTGCAGAACCGCCGGTCGCGCCTGATCGGGCCGAACTGCCCGGGGATCATCTCGCCGGGCAAATGCAAGATCGGCATCATGCCAGCTTCGATCCATAAAGAAGGATCGATTGGCATCGTGTCGCGCTCCGGCACGTTGACCTACGAAGCGGTGCATCAGTTGACCCAGCGCGGTATTGGACAATCGACGGCCATCGGAATTGGCGGCGATCCGATTATTGGGACGAACTTCGTGGACGCTCTGGACCTGTTCAATCGTGATCCTGAGACCGAAGCGGTGATCATGATTGGCGAGATCGGCGGCAATGCTGAGGAGACCGCGGCGGAGTTCGTGAAGACCCACATGAAGAAGCCGGTGGTCGGATTCATAGCCGGGCAGACCGCGCCTCCAGGACGCCGCATGGGGCATGCGGGAGCGATCATTTCCGGTGGCAAGGGCACGGCGGCCGAAAAGATGAAAGTGCTGGAGGCTTGCGGGATTCGAGTGGCGAAATCCCCGGCCGCGATCGGCGAGACGCTGGCGGCGGCGCTGGGAGTGAACGTTTAGCTCGAGAGGAAACACAAAGCAGATTCCTCGTTGTGCTCGGAATGACAGATTTTCGTGGAATCACAACTCTTAGATTGTGATGCCAAGTTTTGTTTTGACTTGCGACGATAAAGACCAAGGACTACCGACCGAACCTATGAAAACTCTGCAACGCACATTCACCATCGTTAAGCCCGACGCGGTCCGCAAGAACGCGGTCGGCGACATCATTGAGCAGTTCGAGAAAAATGGCTTCCGCATTCTTGCCATGAAAATGCTGGAAATCTCAAAGCATCAGGCCGAGCAATTTTATGCGGTGCATGCCGCTCGTCCATTCTTCAACCCGCTGACCGACTTTATGTCGAGCGGACCGATCGTGGTGCTGGCGCTGGAAAAGGAAAATGCCATCGCCGATTTGCGCAAACTGATGGGCGCCACCAATCCGGCACAGGCCGAGGAAGGGACGATCCGCAAAAAGTGGGCGACCAACATCGAGCACAACGCGATTCATGGTTCGGACGCGGAAGATACGGCGCGGTTTGAGCTGAGCTTCTTTTTTGCGGGATACGAATTAGCGAAATAGTTCTCAGTCTTAAAGTGGTTGAGAATGACCTGCTGAGAACTGGAAGCTGACGACTGAGACTTTCTTTATGCCCGTTGTTCAAATCACGTTGCTGCACGGCCGTACCGCAGATCAGAAGCGCAAGATCGCCAAGCGGATCACGGACGCTCTGGTCGAAGAAGCTGGGGCGCGGCGGGAAGCGATCATCGTGGCCTTCAACGAGGTCTCGAAGGAGAGTTACGCGTCGGGCGGCGAACTGATGATCGACAAGGTGAAGTGAAAGCCGGCGAAACGCGGGCGAGGGCCCTCGCGCCACGCCACCTATCCCAGCGGCTCGAACAGATGGCCTTCTACCCGGTCTGCAACCCTTGGCAACTCTTTCTTCGCGTGTTGCAGGAAGTGCGCGGCGGCGCGGTGGGCCTCGAGTGCAGCATCGTCCTTGTACTGCTCGTAGATGAAGAAACGGCGGGGTTCGGTTTTGTGCCGATGCACCTGGTACATGGCACAACCCGGCTCTTTGCGGGACTGTTCGGTCAACTTCTCAAAAAGCGCGGCGACTTCGGCTTCATGCCCCACTTTCGCCATCCACGTCACTGCCAATACCACCATCGTTCGCTCCTTCCCCGCTAGCTGATCCGGGGCAGGCAATTCTAGGCTTTTTTTGCAGCCATCTTCAACTCGGAAACGAAGTCATCGATAAAGATCGTATGGTTCCGGTCCGGACCGGTGGAGATCATGCCAACCTTTGCTCCGGCTTCCTTCTCCACGAAAGCCAAGTACTCGCGCGCAGCCTCGGGCAACTTGTCGTAGTCGGTGATGCCCTCCGTCGAAGTCCGCCACCCCGGCAGCTTTTTATAAACGCACTCGATCTTGTCGTAGCCGCAGGCTTGTGCCGGCGCGTCGGAGGTATTTTTCCCGTCGATTTTGTAAGCAATGCAGACTGGAATTTCGTCCAGTTCATCGAGCACGTCAAGCTTGGTCACCACGAGCCATGACGTGCCATTGATCATGCCCGAGTAACGCAACAGAGGCAGGTCGAGCCATCCCGTGCGCCGGGGACGGCCGGTGACCGCACCGTATTCGTTACCGCGCTTCCGCAGTTTATCCCCGTCGTCGCCTTTGTCTTCACTGGGAAACGGTCCCTCGCCGACGCGGGTGCAGTAAGCCTTGGTAATTCCAATAACAGAATTGATGGCATTGGGCGCAACGCCCGTGCCAATGACCGCACCACCAGACGTCGCGCTTGACGATGTCACAAACGGATAAGTCCCGTGATCAATATCGAGCATTGTGCCCTGCGCGCCCTCAAACAGAATCGACTCACCAGCGTTCAGAGCCTGGTTCAGCAGAACGGCAGTGTCACAGACGAAAGGCTCAATCTTCTCGGCCGCATGCGCGTATTCCGTGTACATCTTGTCGGCGTCGAGTGGTTCGGTATTAAACAGTGCGTGGGCAATCATATTCTTCTCGCGCACCGCATTCTCGATGTGTTTCTTGAGCAGTTGTAGATCCAGCAGATCGGCTACGCGCAAGCCACGGCGGCCCATCTTGTCTTCGTACGCCGGACCGATGCCGCGGGACGTCGTGCCGATCTTGACGCGTCCCGGCGCGTTCTCCGCCGCCAATTCGATCATGCGATGGTACGGCAGAATCACATGGGCGCGGTTGGAAACAAAAAGATGCCCGTCGATCTGCACTCCGGCCTCGCGCAGGGCGCCAGCCTCTTTGAGAAAGGCGATCGGATCGAGGACCACCCCATTGCCAATCACGCTGCGGCAGCCGGCCCGCAGCACGCCGCAGGGAACCAACTGAAGGACGAACTTCTTACCGTTGATGATGACGGTGTGTCCGGCATTGTGTCCGCCAGCGTAGCGCGCCACAACCGTGAAGTTCTCCGACAAAACGTCGACGATCTTCCCTTTGCCCTCGTCGCCCCACTGGGCGCCCACGATCACCGCAGTCTTACCTTTTTTCACTTCCAACTCCGTAAGGAAAATTTCAAGCAGGCAGATATCCGCGCTGCGCCCGGGGTCGCACACTCTTTGCCCGCAAGGACATCTGCCACAAATTGCTGGGATAAAAGCCGAGAAGACGTGTACGAATTATCTTATCGTGTCCCCATGGCGAATAGCAACGCACCCAAGGGCGCACAAAGGGCGCACAGGGCGTACAAGGGGCGCACAAGGGCGCATTAGTCGTTGCAGTTCGAAGGAACGATTCGTATCTGGGGATCGCTTCCGCAATGCCGACAAATGGGGCGGGACGCGGGGCGGGCGAGTGCCCGGGGCAGTGCAGCGGCTAAAGCCGGCGTGCGTTGTGTGTTTTTACCGCATGCCGGAAAGCATGCCGTGATACGAATCTGGCGTTCAAACCGCACACTTGCATAGTCCGGGACTCTAGCCCGGGTTTTCTCAGGTAAGATGACAGCAGATCACTCTTTCATTCGTCGCGGCCTGTATGAAAAAAGTATTCCACTTCGACGCTCCGCGTGAAAAATATCATTGCGACGCCGCGATCCTGTGGTGCTTCGACAATCGCTTTGAACTGGGATTTCGCAAGTTCCTGAAGCGCATTGGCGTCAATTCTTCCGATCCGATCAAGATCGCCGGAGGCGCCAAATGCATGGCTTCTCCGGAACATGAGACTGACCGCGAGTTCGTCCTGGAGCAGATCAGAAAGTCCATGCGATTGCACGGCACGCGGCGCGTGATCCTGATGCTGCATTCCGATTGCGGCGCCTACGGCGGGCTTACTGCAGGATTTGGCGGAGACGCGGCGGCCGAAGCCATCCATCACGAACGAGAATTGCAACGCGCCGCCACCAACCTGCGGGCGGCGATTCCTGGCATCGAGGTGCAAGGGTATTTCGTCGACTTCGATGGAATTTGGGACGCGGAGATCGGCCTGCCCAATGAAATTCGTACCCCAGCGATAGCCTGATGCCAAGGTTTGAGAAACACATTTTCGTCTGCGGAAACCAGCGCCCTGCGGGCCATCCACGCGGATGCTGCGATCCCGGCGGGCAGGCAACGCTCCAGAAACTATTCAAGCAGAAGCTGGCGGAACGCGGCCTGAAAGGAAAAGTCCGCGCCAATCAATCGGGCTGCCTCGATCAGTGCGAGCATGGTGCGAACGTCGTGGTCTACCCAGACGCAGTCTGGTACGGACACGTTACGGAAGCAGATGTCGAGGAAATCATTGAATCGCACATCCTCGGCGGCAAACTGGTCGAGCGCCTCCGACTTGCCGATTCCTGCCTGAACACTGCCACGTGCGAACACCGCAAATCTCGCACTTAGCATCGGACTTTACTTTTCGCGCGTTCGACCCGTACCTTGATTCTCATGCCAGCTTACTTTACTCCAGATCTTTTCCGTTTTCTTGTCCGGCTCAAGCGCAACAACGATCGTGAATGGTTTCAGGCGCACAGGAGCGAATATGAAACCTGCGTTCAGCAGCCTGCGTTGCGTTTCATCACCGACTTCGCCTCTCCCTTATACGAAATCACGCCACATCTTGTAGCCGATCCCCGGCCCACGCGCGGATCCTTATTTCGCATCTACCGCGACATCCGCTTCTCTGCGGACAAACGTCCCTACAAAACGCACATCGCGATGCGTTTTTCACATGGAGGGAAAGATGTTCACTCTCCGGGCTTTTACTTGCACCTCGAGCCCGGTGCTTGCTTTGCTGCGTCCGGCCTGTGGCATCCAGAGCCACCCACATTATTGAAAGTTCGCAGCGCGATCGTGTCACGTCCCCAGGAATGGCGGACTGTCCGCAAACTTCTTAACTGGGACGATGCCGGCAAGCTCTCCCGTCCACCCCGAGGCTTTCCTTGCGATCACGAATTTGTGGAGGATCTCAAGCTTCGCGATCTCGGTACGAGTGTGGAATTCACCGACAAACAGATTTGTCGTCCGAGGTTTATGAGCACCTTCGCCGACGCCTGTCGCAAAATGTCTCCTCTGGCTCGATTTCTCAGCAGCGCCGTCGGCTTGAGGTTTTGACTGCTCGCGCGGACTGAACATTGCGACGTCGAGCTGTAAACTGTTGATTCTAAAAATCAGAAATCTGAGCTTGCAGGCTCTATGAGGTTGGAATAACGTGTTGCCCGCAACTTACTCGGAGTCTACGAAGGAGGCACATTCTATGCCCGTCGAAGGGAACGTCGAGCTGATGCGGCGCTGGTTTCAAGAAGTGTGGAATGAGAATAAAAGTCAAACCATCTACGAGTTGCTCTCCCCCGATGGCGTGGCAAGGGGACAATCCGGAGGCCAAGACGAAA
Organism: uncultured Acidobacteriaceae bacterium; assembly: GCA_964539915.1. GTDB lineage: Bacteria > Acidobacteriota > Terriglobia > Terriglobales > Acidobacteriaceae > Sulfotelmatobacter. The sequence continues at coordinate 6,296 of CAZILJ010000332.1, forward strand.
TTCATGGGCCCACGGAATTCGCCCGCTTTGTGGAACACATCCGAGGCGCATTTCCGGATATCAAAGTAGAAATCGAAGACATATTTGGTGCCGGAGATAAAGTTGTCGTGCGCTGGTCAGCAACGATGAAACACCTTGGCGATAGTCTGGGTATCCCTGCCACGGGCAAACCAGTTCGGACTACCGGGATCAGTATCGCCCGCATTGCGAAGGGACAAATCGTTGAAGGATGGGATAACTGGGATCAGTTGGAAATGTTAAAGCAAATCGGCGCTTACACGGACGCTGAAACTGTCCCTCTGGCAAAGAGCGCATAGATTGTTAGCGCGCTCATTGGTCACCGAAATGTGAGTTATCTGGTAGGCACGCGAACCGGCAACCACCGCTTTGCGAACCAACGACTGATTCCGAATGGTTTCAACGAATTCCCGATCGGCACGCTGTGGAATGAGAGGCAGTCTCAAGCACAGTTGTTACCGAGTTGCTATCAGACATGCGAAAGCCCATCCGTGACGAGGCGGCTAGACGAAGTGCAGCGACGGGTGCCTTCTTCCTTGTAGCTCAATGAATCCCATGAACGATTTTGTACGCTACTGAGCCGACCTATGTATTTCCGCCGTGGCAGTGTCTCTCGGCAAGGGTTTGTACCCATTCCTCGGTCGCAGCCGATCCAGGCATCAGCTTGTCGCCTGTGATCCTTGAACTCTCGAGAGCGTTGATCCGGCGACTGGTACGCCCCCGCACTAGCGAAGTTCGCCCGGTCCGCTCCCAGGCCCTAGCTCTAAACTATGATGCACCGTCAACTCTACACAGATTCTACCGTTGCTGCCCTATCCTACACGGCGGTTCGGGATGGCCAAATCATAGAAAGCCGCAAAACATGAAGCACGGCCTGATTCGCGCGAGGACGAGCACCGGAAAGAGCGTGCTCGTGAGAGCGTACCTATCTATAATCGCGCACGTCGGATCTTTACATCTACTTCTGCTTCTTTCCGAGGAGGCCGCCGATTGTATTCTGCGGGCTTCCGTTCAGAACCTTCTTCGCGCTCGTCACTTCTCCCAAAGCGCCCTTAGCGACGCCGCTTGCGACTCGTGTCATGTCTGGAATGACGTGCGGATTTGAAGTGGTTCCCTCGACGGCAAAAGGAATACCGCTCTTGCCGCTGCCTAGCGAGGCTACTTGCGTCAATCCTCCCATAGCACCACCTTTGAGATCGGCCAGCATCTTGAAGTTCAGCGCTCCCGCCGGGCTCACCGTCCCCGCTCCGGTAACGATGCCGATCGCCGGAACTGTCAGGTTAATGTTGTCCGCCTTCGTTCCCTCGGGTGCCACATGCGCGCTGAGGCTCGCATTCTGGATCGACGTGTCCCGATTGGAAGCGGATTTGCCGGCGAACGCCGACAGTGCCCCCAATTGCGATCCCAGATCGAATCCGGCCAGCTTAGTGTTGGCCAGCCGTACCGGTCCCGTGATCACCAACTTGTCCAGCGCTCCGGCGACGCCCAATGTCGCCGACAGGGTGCCGCCTTGGAGTTGCGAGCCCGAGGGGAGCACCACGCCCAGCGAAGGCAGCATCGGGGCCAATTCATCTACCGGCATCTCGGACGCATCCAGCTTCATGCTGACGAACTGCGTGTCGCCTTTCGTCTGGAAACTTCCGGTCAGATGCGCCACCGCTTTCCCGACAGCCACATCTCCTTGCGTCAGGGTCCCGATCTGCTTGGCGAGGTCGACATCAACCGTGTGTTTGAAGATCACCGTTCTTGGAGCCGCCGTACCTTTCGCCGAAAGCTTAAGTTTCGTGCCGGTCAATGTACCGACCGCCTTCGCATGACTGCCATCTGAGTTGAGTGTTCCGTCCAGACTAGCCATCCCTCCAAGGCCGCTCGCGGGATCGATAAATCCTGAGGCTGCAATATCCATGTTATTTACCTTCACCGCGGTTTCAAACGGGGTCTTGGCGGCATCCCCAGCACTGATAGGCCCAGCTTTCCCCAAGATATTTACGTTCCCTCCACCCGGCAATTGAGCCGTGAGTTTGAACTGGAACTGGGAAGTGAAGGAGAAATTCTTTACGTTGAGGGCCACTTCGTTGTAGACCTGCGGTTTGGCTGAAGAATTCGCTTTTCCGACAATCAACTTGCCGTTGCTCACATTCAGTTTCGCCACCGCGAAGCTTCCGCCGGACTTCGCGTCGTCCGGCGACTTCTGGTCGGAAGCCCCGCCGATACTCGAGAAATTCCATTTCCCGCTACTTGCTTTTAGCAGCGTGATCTGGGGCTGCTCCAGCTTGATTTCCGTCATGTTCAACTGCTTCGAGAAGACAAGCGGGATCAGTTCGACGCCAACCTTGAGCGACTTCGCCGTAATGAAAGGAGCCTTGCTGAAAGACGGATCGTCCGCGACGGCTATGTCGTGAGCCACGACGCTGCCGGAAAGAATGGATAGGCTCAGATTGCCCACCGTCACTTGTCGTCCCAGCGCAGTCGTCATCTCGGACTCGATCTTCGGACGGAAACTGTTCACATTGATTAGAAACGGTAGTGCGATCAGGATCACAAAGAGAAGCGCAGCAGCAATCGCGCCAATTTTCAGAATACGTTTCACGACTTCACTTCCTATCTTCCGCCATCAGGGGAATTCGGTTCGAACAGAAAGGCCGCTGAATGCGGCCGATACGACGGTGGGTTTCCCTTCTACTCCTCGAGATATTCGGCGACTACAACTCCGTTCCGTTATTCAGATGATACGGCTTGTGCATCAGGGTAAGTCTGGTCAAGATTGCTCAGTCTGGGCTCATTGGCATGGTCGTTCTGACTGATGAGGCGGCGGGACCAGGCTTGCTGCGGATCTTCTTAGAACCTAAGCTGAGCGATTCCTTGCTGAAAAGATGGCAAAGAAGCGAGGCGCCAATCAATCGAGACGCGGGAAAACCAACGGCGGGAAGGATGCAGCCGCCCTCACCCGTGGGTGATAGCTCAAGACCGCCGGGTGCGCTCTGGTTTGGAGGCGAGCTTCTTCGAATTCCAATTTGCATAACTCTAGGGCAGGCGCCACCCACTGTTCGGGCCCTTTTCATATTTGGGGTCAAAAGTTCCGTGTCAAAAGAATCCTTGGAGAGAAAAAAGTTCACGATTGAAATACTCAGGGAGACGTCACTTACTCTGGTGATGGCGTCGGACAGCACGCGGAGCAGCACAATCAAAGGAAACTCTTCACTCTGCTATATGGCCAGAAGCGTGCTGTCAATCCAGTGGAAGCTTTCACGGACCACTCCGCATAGTGCTCCCTGGATTGCGCGGGCGGCATTCTCCAACATTGCAACAAAATTAGCGCGAGAATTCCTGTTCCAGGCTCAGGTACGATCTATGCGCTCCCGCTCGGGGCGCGCGGGATTGACTTGCGACCTCCTTCCAGCAGGCGAAAGCGTTCCATGAAGAAAAGTGATTTCTCCAAGCGGCGCATTTTTGTTGGTGTGGTGGACAGCGATCCGTTGCGATTCGCACGATTCCAGGCACTACTCGATTCCTATGAGGATCTTCAATTAGCTTCTTTGCCGCTGTCCGAAATCGACGCTGCCTCCAGTGTCGACGTGGTACTGCTAGGAAAAAGTCACTGCCAGAATTCTTCTGAGGTTATGCAACATCTAAATGTTATTCGGCCTGACCTGCGCGTTATTGTTGTCGCGTCGGGAAAGGACAACGATGCCATTGTTGACGCTCTTGCGCACGGTGCAAAGGGATACGTTGATGAAGCGGCAGCGGCAGCAGAGTTTGTAAATGCCGTTCGCACCGTGGGTCAGGGCCTGATTTGGGCCTCGCGCCAGGTGCTGGCGCTGTTCATAGACCGTTCCAGCAAAGACCGGCAAAAACAAATGGGCCGCAAACACTTCACCATACGCGAAAAGCAAGTGTTGGAAATGTTGGTTCGAGGCAAGTCGAATAAGGAGATCGCTTTTCCCTTGGGGATTGTAGAACGTACCGTTAAGGCCCACGTTGCCAAACTGTTGCAGAAAGTCGGCGTTCCGAACCGTGTCATGCTTTCGGTCCGCGCTCTCGATCAATCCCTCGTATCGTTCGAATAAGTCCGATTACGAGTAGGCGGTATGACGATCCCCCAGTGATTGTCATACCGGTAGGGTTGTACGGAGTCCTTATCTTACCTGACGACGCAGCGCACCGCAGCGATCGGCGTTCGCATGGCGCTCGGTGCGCAACGCGAGGAGGTTCTGGGCCTGATGCTGGGCGACGGCCTGCGTACAGCGCTCTATGGGCTGCCGCTTGGGCTCGCCGCCAGCGTCGGAGCGGTACGCCTAATCCAATCGACGCTCTATGGAACCCGGCAGCTCGATCCGGCGATCTTGGTGTCCGTGGCTGCGTCGTTGCTAATTGTGGCGGCCCTAGCCTGCTTCGTTCCGGCATGGAGGGCGTCGCGGATCGATCCGATGCAGGCATTGCGAAGTGAGTGAGGCAGCATTCGCCAATCTGCACTCCTTACTCCAGGTTGAAGTCAAATCGCCGATCCACTCACCGAACCATCCCGGGAAGGCTATTCCGGGATACCGGTTGCTTAGGATTCTGGGTGGATCACGGCCAACCCTGAAATAATCCCACGGTAAGGATTGCCGACAATCCAGGAGCTATCTCGTAGAATCGGGACGCCAAATAGATTCACTTCTACGAAAACCGCGCTTTTCGTCAACGTGCTGAAATGGATTCCGAAAGATTGTAAATGCATTTCGCGAATCGGATCGCTTCGGGTTGAGCAACAGAGCAACCCCTTATGCCAGGCATTCAGGAGGGCAACCAGAGGCTTGCGCGCAGACCGCCCATAGGCGAGTCGTCCAACGTGATCGTCCCCTCGTAAAGTTGGGCAAGATCGCGAACGATTGCCAATCCCAGTCCCGAACCGGGGGCAGCTTCGTCTGCGCGCACTCCTCGCTGCAACACTTGATCGCGAATAGAGGGGGGAAGGCCTGGGCCATTGTCATCCACAGTCAGAACTACCGCACCATTTTCCTGCACGGATTGTATCTTGACATTGGACTTTGCCCACTTACAGGCGTTATCCAGCAGATTCCCCAGCATCTCTTCCAAATCTTCGCGTTGCCCACGAACAAAATGTGCGGACGAGACATCGACCTCAATCGCAAGCCCGCGAGCGGCGTAGATTTTCTCCAAGGTTCGCGTCAGCCCTTCAACAGAAGCGAGCACTGGACAGCGAGCACCGGGCGCGTTGCCGGGAGTAGTCGCGCGGGCTTGTGTCAGATGATAGTCAACCTGCCTGCGCATACGATCAACTTGCAGGTTGATCGCGGATGCGATTTCCTGTTGGCCTGCAGTCTCGAACTGTTCGGCCTCCTGCGCGAGGACTGCCAGCGGCGTTTTCAATCCATGTGCGAGATCGCCAGCTTTCGCCAATGCCCGCCGGACGATCCGCTCGCGATGCTCTAGCAAGGAATTGAGATCGTTCACCAGGGGCTGCACCTCTGTTGGATAGATTCCTTCGATCCTGTCGCCGGAACCATCGCGCAGACCCAATAGTTGTCGACGTAGTCGGCCAAACGGTAACAGTCCAGCGCGGAACTGCCAAATTCCCGCCAGTATGCACACAGTCGCGAAAACGAGAAAAATTCCTATGCTCCACCCAGGCATGAAACGAAGCTGGCCGTGCACCACGAGGAACAACAAATGCATTAGCGGGATCAGTCCAAGGGTCCAGAAAACAGTGCCGAGAAGAATTCGCCACCGGAAAGAATGCAGCCAATTCATGGATGGGCCTTCATGCGGTAACCCAGGCTTCGCACTGTCTCAATGAAGGCGGGACCCAGTTTTCGCCTCAAGCGAGCGATAAAAACTTCAACCGTGTTTGAATCGCGGTCAAAGTCCTGGGAGTAGATATGTTCAGTGAGCTCGCTTTGTGAAACTACGCGCTGGCCGTGGTGCATTAGATAAGACAGCACGCGAAATTCGTGGCCGGTCAGCTTCACCTCCACGCCCTCGAGGGTCACCTTGCTGGACCGCGGGTCGAGTACAAGCGGACCGCAGCGAAGTTCAGGAGTGCTCTGTCCGCTCGACCTTCGAATAAGTGCGCGCAACCTCGCCAGCAATTCCTCCATCCGGAACGGCTTGGCCATGTAGTCATCAGCCCCGCCGTCAATCCCCTGAACCTTTTCGTGCCAACTCCCTCGCGCGGTTAGCACGAGCACCGGCATCGCCTGCCCCGCCTCACGCCAGCGGCGCAACAACGTCAATCCATCCACTTTAGGTAGTCCCAAGTCGAGAACAACGGCGTCGTAGCGTTCATCGTGTCCGAGAAGGTCAGCGCGTTCGCCGTCGGCCGCATGGTCCACAGCGTAGCCTGCGCGGCGAAGCGCGGCGGTGAGCTGTCTGGCTAGAAACGCCTCGTCCTCCACGACAAGCACCCGCATGTTTTCCTTTCGTATGCAAGCAGACGCGAACCAAGCTGAACGCCACCTGAACAGCGCATTCAGAGGCCGTTCAGGCGCGGCTCTATATTGTGTGAAAGTGATCGAAATGCAAGCTCTCAGCAACGCCTACTATACGCCGGCCAAAGAACACGTCTCGGTTCGGATCCACCATTTTCGCCAAGTTAGAAGAGAAGAAGAAGGAGGAAATTAAATGAAAGCATTCCATCGAACGATAGCTCTCTTTTTTGTGCTAGGCCTCACTGCAGTGGCACAGATGCCACCAGACGGTAAGCAAGCGTCCCCTGGCGCCACGATGCCGCATCCGTCCCACGTAAATGGCGCGGCTCTGACATATGCCGAACTAAAGAGCACTGCGGACGAGTTAGAACGAGCCAGACAAGCAACGGCAAAATACCAGGATGTGCACGCGGCCGAAGCCGACGGATATCAGATGGTGGGTGGTGATATGCCGGGCATGGGTATCCATTATGTTCTCACTATGGAGCCGAACCGTTTTGAAATAGAAAAGCCTCCCATCTTGCTCTATGTGAAGAACTCGGCCCAACAGGGCGAATACTCCCTGGCCGGCGTCGGTTATTTGTGGAATGCGCCCGAAGGGCCTGACGGCCAGCCATCGAACTCGCCATTTCCAAAGTCACTGGCGGTTTGGCATCGCCATGAAAATATTTGCGTACTGGCGCATCTGGAAAACCCTCACGGATTGAGCGAAAGCCAATGCCGCGAACAAGGAGGTCACTTCATCGCGAAGACTCAATGGTTGGTCCATGCCTGGATTTGGAAAGATAATCCCACAGGCGTATTCAGCGCAGAGAATCCGGCTTTGCAGTGATTGAGAAGGAAAAGGAGGGCTCGCTTGTTCCATGCTTTCCCGGAGGAATACCGAGCCCCGGACAACCCGCTTTTCGAGACGGGCCGAGAATGAGTAGGCGATCCACCAATATGGCCGGTTCGATTGCCTCATCACA
>CAZILJ010000333.1:0-3650 GCA_964539915.1 uncultured Acidobacteriaceae bacterium
TGGGCGACGGCGGTGGCCGCCTACGGCTTGGGTCCACCTCACGAGGTCCTGAGCGGTGGTCCGGTGGACGAGTCGACCTGGCCGAGGCTCTTGGAGCTTGCCCGGAACCAGCGTCTGGTCGGCCTCGTGCGCTCCGCTGCGCAAGACGGAGTCCTCGCGCTTTCCGCAAATCAGTGGACCCGCCTGGAGCAGGTACATAACGATGTCGTCGAAGAGACCGCTCGGGCAGAGCTAACGACCGCGTCGATCTCGGGCTTCTTGGAAGAAGCCGGGATCGACAGTCGCTTGCTCAAAGGCCCGGCCTTCGCCCATCTCGACTACCGCTCGCCGGCTATTCGCCCCTTCGTCGAGGCCAACCTTCTCGTCCGCTCCTCGCAGTTCGTCGAAGCCATCTCGCTTCTGAAGCAAAGAGGCTTCAACCGAACTCACGCCGAGCCGGCTCCCGGATTCGACTCCCGCTTCCAGCGGAGCCTTCGGAGGAACGCCATCATGAGTTTGAAAGCCATGAACCGCCGCACCTTTCTCGAAACCGCAACCACCGTCACCGGCGCCACTTTACTGACCAGCGGTTTCGGTTGGGCTGCCGCACAGCATAAAGCCGAGCATATCGCCGTGCAGCTCTACAGCGTGCGCGACGCGATGAAAGAGGATTTCGACGGCACCCTCGCCAAGGTGGCAAAAGTCGGCTACAAGGAAGTCGAGTTTGCCGGATATTTCGGCCGTACCGCCCAGCAAGTCAAGGCTTCGCTCGAGAAGGTCGGTCTCACCGCACCCTCCACCCACGTGCAATACGACGAACTTGACGACAAATTTCCTTCGGTCATCGAGACCTCTAAGACCATTGGCATGAATTACATTGTCTGCCCCTGGATTCCCGAAGAACTGCGTAAGTCACCCGACATCTGGAAACAGGCTGCGGAAAAATTCAATCATTGCGGAGAGCAGACCAAGAAAGCGGGCATCCAGTTCGCCTATCACAATCACTGGTTCGAGTTTCTACCGGTCGAGGGCAAGCTTCCCTACGACGAACTTCTGAAAGAGTGCGACGCCAATCTGGTCAAAATGGAAATGGACCTTTGCTGGATCACTGCAGCAGGCGCGGACCCGATCAAGTATTTCAACCAATATCCCGGAAGATTTCCCCTGGTTCACGTCAAGGACCTGAAGAAGCTTCCCAACATTACGCCCGGCGGTCCACAGAACTTCGGTGACACGGTGGATCTGACCGAAGTGGGCAGCGGGCTCATCAACTGGACGAGCCTTTTCTCTCGCGCGAGCAAGGCCGGCATCAAAATCTATATCGTCGAACACGACCACCCCAAGGAGCCGTTCGAGAGCGTCGCAACCAGCTACCAGTACATGAGCAAACTGCGCTGGTAAGGCGCAGATAAGAATGAGAAGAATGACGTCATCGGCTGCCAGACCGGCGGCCTGTAGGTGGGTTTCTGCCTCGCTACTGGCCGCTTCGTTTCTGCTGAGCCTGTCCTGCGACAAGAAGATGGCGTCGGTCGATCGTTCGGTGGTCCGATCCGTGCCGCTGAAAAGTGGCGGTGGTGGCTATCGGTACTTCGGCAGCGCGCCAGCCTCTCCCGTCAATGTCGCACTCGCTTCGTCAGGGCAGTCCGACAATCTTGTTATTCGCAAGATCATTCGCACGGGCACGCTCGACTTGCTGGTCAACGATGTCGGGCAGTCGATCAGCAAGATCGGATCAATCGTTATCGGCGTTGGTGGATTCGTCGAGAAGTCGACTCAAACCAATAGCGGCGGTCATTCGGCGACCATGACCGTCCGCGTTCCACCGGCGCGCCTCGACCAGGTCATGTCTGAGCTCAAGGGTCTGGCCACCAATGTCGACCGAGAGAGCACGGAAGTCCACGACGTCACCCGCGAGTACATCGACCTGGACGCGCGTCTGCGGAATGCGCAAGCCGAGGAAGTCCAATACCTGCAGATTCTGAAACGCGCCACGAGCATCAAGGACACTCTTGATGTCACTGAAAAACTCAGCGATGTGCGTGGCCGAATCGAGCAACTTCAGGGCGAAATGAAATTCCTGATGGCACAGATTGACATGTCGTCTCTGGAGATATCGTTACGAGCCGAATCGGATGCCGCGGTCGCTGGAATACATTGGCGCCCCTTGCGTCAGGCGAAAGCTGCCCTGAGTGAAATGATTTCAGGTCTTGCGGACTGGGCCGATTCCGTTATCGCATTTCTTATCAATCTGCCACTCATTGCCGTATGGCTGTTCTCGGTTATCATTTTGTTGCTGGTCGCGGTCCGAATTCTGAAGCTGTTATGGGGAAAGTTTGGGCCCAAGTCGAGTTGGCGTCTGCCTTGGCGGCGTGCGACTTCTCGCACCGAGCCAGGCACTCAATAGGCGGATTTCCCAAAACGCTTCCCGCCGTTACAATGACGGCGAATCTCAGGGGACATTAAGGCAGGAAGGATCCAACTCGGGGGACCATGCAAGTCAAGCGCGCGCCTAAAACTTATGACGTTTGTATCATCGGCTCGGGTGCCTCAGGAGGCACCGCTGCCAAGGTACTTACCGAGGGAGGCTTGAGTGTCGCCCTCCTTGAGGCCGGGCCTCCGGTTGTTCCCGAAACAGACTACAAAGAACACGTCTGGCCTTACGATCTGCCGCATCGCGGGGCGGGTGTCGGCGGCCGCGCGCGACGTGGCCTGGAAGACGAATTCCTCGCGCCCAACGGTGCTTGGGAAATCGAAGGCGAACCTTATGTCGCCGCTCCGGGCTCGAGATTTCGCTGGTTCCGTTCGCGCATTGTCGGCGGTCGCACCAATCACTGGGGACGCATCGCCTTGCGCATGGCGCCGGTGGACTTCAAGGTCCGCTCGCACGACGGGATGGGTGACGACTGGCCTCTGAGCTACAACGACGTCGCGCCTTACTACGACAAGGTTGAGTCTTACATCGGAGTCTTTGGGACGAAAGAAAACATTTCCAGCGCTCCGGACGGTATCTTCCTGCCTCCACCCAAGCCGCGCTGCACCGAAACCATCATTAAGAAGGCGTGCGACAAGCTGAGCGTTCTGTGCATACCGTCGCGGCTGGCAATCCTGACCCAGCCCCACAATGGCCGTGCTGCCTGCCATTACTGCGCGCAATGCGGCCGCGGATGTATTACGGCTTCAAACTTCAGTTCCAGCCAGGTGATGATTCCGCCTGCGCAACAAACTGGACGCCTCACCCTGATCACGGGTGCGATGGCGCGCGAACTCATTGTGGGCAAGGACGGCAAAGTGACCGCCGTCTCCTACATCGATAAGGCCACACGCGCCGAGCAGCGCCTTTATGCGCGGGCCTTTATCGTTGCCGCCAGCACCTGCGAATCCGCCCGCCTTCTGCTGAATTCCAAATCCACGCTGTTCCCCGACGGGCTGGCCAATACCTCCGGAATGGTGGGCCGCAACTTGATGGATACGGTTGGCAGCAACGGCGGCGGATATTTTCCCGCGCTCGAAAAAATGCCGGCTCACAATCACGACGGGGTCGGTGGCATGCACATGTATCTGCCCTGGTGGAAGTTCGATCGCAAAAACGAGTTCCTCCGCGGCTACCATACCGAGTTCGGCGGCGGACGAAACATGCCCGGCGTCGGGGACTACGATGATCTGTGCGAAAA
>CAZILJ010000334.1:0-1999 GCA_964539915.1 uncultured Acidobacteriaceae bacterium
TAGCTCCCGACGCTTTCCCGAGGAGTGAAGGAAGAGCAGTGCTGAGGATCACCATGACGGACTCGCCCGAGGAGCAGCGGTGGTCCTTACAGGGTCAATTGGTCGGCCAATGGGCGGCTGAGTTCACGTCGGCCTGGCGAAAAAGTCATGTTGTGGGGGATATCCGCAAATGCATCGTCGAGTTGGTCGAGGTGACAGCGATCGACCGCAAGGGCGAAGACGTCCTGTCGGAAATCATGAGCCACGGGGCGGAGTTCATCGCCAGCGACGTTTACACAAAACATCTTCTACAGAACTTGCGCGCCGAATTGGAGCGAAGCCGCGTGAAAGAAAAGCAAGGCGACGGTGGCAACCGGTCATGAAGTCGAGAGATACCGAATGGGCGCTAAGCAGGTCGATTATTCATTATTGGCTCCTGCGCCTGTTGGCATTTCCGGATTTGAGGCGGCCGAGGTGAACACCCCAGAATACGACCTTGTTGTAATCGGCAGTGGTCCGGCCGGGCAGAAGGGTGCCATCGCCGCAGCGAAAGCGCGCAAGAGCGTCGCCGTAATAGACCGGATCGGGATGATCGGAGGCGTGAGCGTTCACACCGGCACGATTCCCAGCAAAACGATACGCGAAGCCATCTTTCAGCTAAGCGGACTTGCTGTCAGCGCACTCTACGGCGCAGGGCTTCCAGGCCGTGTCGACATTTCCGTCGAAAATGTCGCTTCCCGCGTCAACGCCATCGTCGCACGAGAGACCGGGGTGGTTCGGGCACAACTCGAACGTAACGGGATTGTAGTGCATCCTGGGGTAGCGTCATTTCTGGACCCTCACACAATGGAAGTTCTGGACGGCGATGGCGAGGCGATCAGACTCACAGCCCGTAAGATCCTGATTGCCTGCGGTACCCGGCCCGCCCAGAGCCCGGACATTCCCTTTGACAACCGTCGCATCGTGGATACCGATCACCTTGGCGATCTCGGCGGCCTTCCGAAAGAAGTCATCGTGGTGGGAGCCGGCGTAGTAGGCCTCGAGTACGCCTCCTTCATGACTGCCCTGGGTGCCGAGGTTACCTTGATAGACCAGCGGCCGGTTGTTCTCGATTTCGTGGATCGGCAAATCGTCGAAGCGCTCTCGTACCATTTGCGCCAGCAAGGCACCACGTTTCGTCTCGCAGAGAAAGTAACGCAGGTTGGGATCGAGCCCGCTCGCGGTCGTGTTTTCGCGCAATTGGAGAGCGGCAAGAGAGTACAAGGCGACGCTCTTGTTTATGCTGTCGGCCGCCAGGCCAATGGCGATCAACTCCACCTGGAAGCTGCGGGCTTGGCGGCCGATTCGCGCGGCAAGGTGAAAGTGAACGAGTTCTTTCAAACTGACCTTCCGCATATCTATGCGGCCGGGGATGTGATCGGCTTTCCGGCACTTGCAAGCACTTCCATGGAACAGGGTCGGCTGGCGGTGTGCCATATGTTTGGAATTCCTTTTGAACACATGCCCAACCTTTTTCCCTACGGTATCTATACGATTCCGGAAATATCAATGGTGGGTCAGACCGAAGAAGCGTTAACGGCGAACAAAATCCCCTACGCGGTAGGAATCGCGAAATATTCCGAGTTGGCAAAGAGCATGATGCTCGGTGACGAGACCGGGATGCTCAAGCTGCTCTTTGATCCGGAAACGCACAAACTTCTCGGCGTGCATGTCTTGGGACAGCGCGCAACGGAAATCATCCACATTGGTCAGGCCGTACTCTTCTACGGCGGGTCGGTGGAGTATTTCCACGACATGGTCTTCAACTACCCGACGCTCGCCGAAGCTTACAAAGTGGCCGCTTTCAACGGCCTGAATAGAGTCTGACAGACATGATCGCCCGTCGCGAATTTCTGATGGCAGGTGGAACTCTCGCGCTTGCTGCGCCGATGATGGCTGCACCGCAGACTGCTCAAAGAGGAAATATGCAAGCCAACAATACCGATCCGTTCTGGCCCGATGACGCTCGCCTGGTCATCTC
>CAZILJ010000335.1:0-6507 GCA_964539915.1 uncultured Acidobacteriaceae bacterium
CATCGCAAGCGAAAAGCCGCCCAGCTAGGGTTGCAAATCATCGAAGTTGCTCGAGCGGCTTAAAACCACGAATGGCAGTTTCTGACGGGAGAGAGAGATTTATCGCCAACATCAGGATCGATATTACGACCAGCAGCCGAACATGCAGTCGTAAGGAGATGGCAAGCCTGACATCCGGGGATAGCAGTACAAAAAGAAGACGCCAGCCGCCAACAACAGCAGCACGCTTAGGCGAATGCCAAACAGTCGCGGAGAATGCGCTCGGCTGAGAACGATAACGATTGCAACCCCCAGAAACATTGCCGGAGGGAAGTAATAGTAATAGACAAGGCGCTTTTGGGGGATTATGACCCACTGTAGTAGGTTGGCCGCATAGAGAATTGTCACCAGTCCTTCCGCAAGAGCAAACGACCGCCAAAACCTCCACGCGCAAAGGGCCAGCGCAAATAAGCCGCCCCAAACAACTACGAAGTTACCCATCAGATAGGAGAGGCCTCGCTCGGGAGAAGCGCGGAACAACCATCGATACCACGGAATATCCAATGCCGGATTGCCGATGCAGGCTACATGATAGCGCCAGATAAAGGCATTCATTTCGGTCAGTTCCGTCACCGAGAACGGACGATGAAAGTGGTAACAGAGAGGCCAGTAAGCCAAGAAGTATGCCGCAGGGGGAAGAAAAATCAGCGCGAATCCAAGCCACGTGACGCCTATATCGCGCAGATGACGTGTGTTCAGAACGTATAGGATGACGGCGATAAGTCCCACGGCACCCAAAGTCACTACTGCGTTCCACTTGCAGGCCGTTCCGAGACCAAACAACAATCCAGACGCTACAAACAAAGCCCGACGCTGCGCCAGACTTATCTCAAGCACGATTGCGGCAGTGAAGGCAAGAACTCCCCAGATGACAAACGCAAAATAAAACACGTCAAGCATCGCCACTCGCGCCATGACGAAGAGGAAGTTATTGAAAAATGTTAGGCTTGCGGCTATCAAGGCGAGTGCATAGTCCTGCAGCAGAATATAAGTCCAAAAGAAAATCGCAACTAAGGTGAGCGCTCCAAAACCAGCTCCGGCCAAGCGCCATCCGAACGCGTTATCACCAGCAACCTTGATTGCGGCCGCAATGAAGAATTTCGCTAGCGGTGGGTGCTCGGGATTCAAATCCTGTGTTCCGCTCAGAAGGGACCGCGCTCCGTTCACGTAGGGCGACTCGTCAAAGATGAGCATCGGGGGTGTCCGGATTCCGGCAAGAAGGAATGCCCATCCGAAAACGCCAATGGCGAAGCCAGTTAGCCAGACCCGATTCTTCATTGTTGCTTCAGTCTATTCCGGGCATTCCGGTCTGCGGCCTAAGTAGAAGCGGTTACTGATAACTTTGGTCACACAGTTCGCGGGTAGATGGGGCGTCATTCCAAGGTTGGTTCCCCGGCACGCCAAAGCGGAGGCATTTCTGTGATCCAGAGTCTCACCGAGTTACGGTTCACCCGCTGGACCTGCGCAATTGCTTGATCACTCAGACCGGCGAACGAGTCCAGCAAGATCGCCGCGGGCACCGTACGCCTCTTCTGCTCGGTGCGCGATTTGCGGAGGCGCTCCAACATACCCTGCTCTCCTCGCTGCTCTCCTCGCTGAAGACTAGGCGCCGGCGCCTCCTCTGACAGGGCATGCCCCATTAAAACATCGTCTGGTTCAAATGTCGAGGTAGTTAGAGAACGATGATCTAGTCAGCGGCTGGTGAGTGGCGAGAGACGCCGGCAAGCTAGGTCGCTAGGAATGGACTTGATGATCAGAATCCGATTCAACACTTTTCCCGGTGTCCGATAACGTTCATACTACATCTCTATCTCTATGACGTCCGGGGCGAACTCGCGCATTCTGTCGGGCTTTCTCGACTACCTTCGCGTCGAGAAAGGGCTGGCGCCGCTTTCGATCAGCGCTTACACGACTGACATCCTTCAATTTGCTGAGTTTCTGGAAAAACAAAAACGGCTTTTGATCACGGCGCAGCGCAACGATGTTCGCGAATTCCTGTAGCGGCTGTTTTCGAATCAGGTCGACGGCCGGAGTGTGGGCCGGAAGCTTTCGGCGCTCCGGCATCTTTACCGGTATTTGCTGCTCGATAAGAAAATCGAGGGCGACCCGACGCTGAATATCGAATCACCGCGGCAGTGGAAGGTGTTGCCGAAGTCTCTGGCACGGGACGAAGTCGAATTGACCCTGGCTTCTCCGGCCGCGGAGCTAGCCAGCGGACACCGAAACTCGACGGACGCTGTGGCGCTGGCGGCTCGCGATCGAGCCGTGCTGGAGCTGCTTTACGCCGGAGCCCTGCGAGTTTCGGAGTTGGTGAATGCTACGCTCGAAGACTTGAAGCTCGACGCCGGATATATGCTGGTGCGTGGCAAAGGGGACAAGGAGCGCATCGTACCGCTGGGCAAGCCGGCACAGGATGCGCTTTCGGAATATCTGGCGAAAGGGCGCCCGGTCCTGACAGAGATGAAGTCGACAAAAAATTCCAGCCCTCCCCCGAAGAACGCGAGAAGAATGGAGCAACCGCAATCGACCAACAAAGACGTGTCGCGCTCGGTGACGACAAAGAATTCGCCGCTATTGTTTATTGCGCGCGGCGGCCGCAAACTGACGCGGCAGCGCATGTGGCAGATGGTGGGTGAATCCTCAGTTGCGTCCGGACGGCACGCGTCGCCGCATATGCTGCGGCATTCGTGCGCCACGCACATGGTTGAAAACGGAGCGGATCTGCGTACCGTGCAGACAATCTTAGGTCACTCTGATATTTCTACCACCCAGGTGTACACGCATCTAGCGATGGATCGCCTGAGGACGGTTTATCAGAAGCATCATCCGAGAGCGAAGGCCAGATAAACGATGGCTGATTGCAGATTGCAGATTGCAGACAGGCGACGCAAAAATCTGCAATCTGAAATAAGAACATGCCAAGCGCACGCACAACCGTCGAAAAAGCCGTGGCCGACTTTCTCCATCATCTAGGTGAGAGAAACGCCTCGCCGCACACCATCAAAGCCTACAGCGGCGATCTGGCAAATTTTGCTGCTTATGCAGGTTCGCGAGATTGGAAATCGATCGACCACATCGCAATTCGTGGATTTCTCTCGCAACTCTATGAAAAAGGACTGGGGAAGACTTCCGTAGCGCGGTCGCTGGCGGCCGTGAGGTCTCTGTATCGCTGGTTGGCGCGGGAGGGTGTGGTCGAACAGAATCCTGCCAAGCTGGTGGCGACGCCAAAGTTGGCGAAGAGGCTGCCCAGAGTCCCGACCATCGAAGAGATGAACTCGGTTCTTGACGGACCAATGCCCGAATCGGCTGCTTTTCCCGAGCGCGATCGGCTTATGCTCGAACTGCTTTACGGGTGCGGCATTCGCAACTCGGAGCTTACCGGAATCAATCTCGACGACATTCACCTGAGCGCAGAAGCAATCCTGATTCGCGGCAAAGGGAAGAAGGAACGCTTCGTTCCGTTTGGCGTGTCAGTCAAGTCCGCGCTAGCTGCATATGTTCCAATCCGGCGGACGACCCTGTCTGCAACGCGGAAAAACACAGCAGCACTGGTCATCAATCATCGCGGCGGACGGTTGACCACCCGCAGCGTAGGCCGCATCATCAAGAAAATTGCTGTTGCGAAGGGGCTTTCGCCTGATGTGCATCCCCACACCTTACGCCATGCCTTCGGCACGCACATGCTCGAGGAAGGCGCCGACCTGCGCGCAATTCAGGAGTTGCTCGGCCATGAGCGCCTAGCCACTACCGAGCGCTACACCCAGCTTTCGATGAAGCACGTTTTGCAGGTCTACGATCAGACTCATCCACGCGCCAAGTAGAGACAGTTCCCGCCCTTATTGTCTCAGGATGGTGTGAAGGGCTGCGATTTGCTCGTACTGCGCTGCTTCACGAGCGCGCACGGAGGGCACTCCGCACGAGCAAGAGCCAACGCCACCATCACTGAGGTTTTCGCAACCCCTCCCACATCTCAACGATCCGACCTTTCAGGTCCAACGTCAGCTTATCGTAGGCAGCTTCGGAAGCTGCAGATTCGGGCGGCGGATAGATTGGGTCGCCGACCATCATCTGCAGCGGTGTAAAGCCTCGGAATCTCTGGTTTCGTGGCCAAGCATCATAGAACCCTTCAATCGCAACAGGTACGATCGGAACTTGCAGGTGAATCGAAAGGATCGCCGCGCCTTTCTTGAAAACCCTGGGCATGCCGTCAATGGAACGCTCGCCCTCAGGGTAGAGAACCAGCGCCATGCCATGCCTTAGTCCGAATGCACCCGCACGCATGGCTGGAATCAGATTTGCGTCAGGATCGACCACCACAACTTTGATGGAGCGCGCCAGGCGCCGCATTATTCCCTCGCCGAAGATTTCGCTGGTGCCTACGGCAAAGGCCCTCATAAAGATGTCCGCGGGCAGAATACTCGCCAGGACCAGCGGATCGAGATAGCTCTGATGATTGGAGGAAAGGATGAAGGCGCCGGTCTTGGGTAGCTTGTCGAGCCCAGTCACCTTTAAATGAAATCGATCAAGAGCTGCGACTTGCATCAGTCTGGTAAACAGGTACCAAAATGTGTCGTTGATCTTGCCAGGCCGGGCGAGCGCGAGCACGTCCGGGTCGTCGGGATCTTCTGCCAGAATGGCTTTCCAGCCGGCAAACGTGACGCGTGTTCCGGGGCTGCCGGCCCCGCTGCTCGCGCTCTTCAGGACGGTATCGACCAGATCGCGGACGGTGTAGATCTCGGTCAGTTGCGATTCTTCTACGTTGCCGCCGAGTTCTTCTTCGAGGCGGCTGAGCAATTCAACCCGCTGCATCGAGTCGAAGCCCAGATCAAGATCCAGATTGAGACTCGGTCGCAGCGTGGGCGGTGCGGAATGCGCGCTTTCGCGAATGATCTTCAGAGCGCGCTGAACATCGGGCTGATCGAGCCATCGAGTCTCTTGCTCGGTTAACGGTCTATCCGTACGGAGTTCTGCGCCCTCATCAAGCTTTTTTGTCTGATTTGTTCTTACTCGCTTTTCGACTTCGAAGCGTTTAATTTTACGGGTCGTCGTGCGCGGCAAATCCTCTTGCCAGATTTCGTAGCTGCCGATGCGCTTGGTGGAGGCGATTCCGGGCGAAAGGCCTTCCACATCGAAACGGATCATCTCCTTCGCGTTGACGATCTTGCGCTGCCGCAAAATGTCGAAGTTGGGAACGATTACGGCGTGCAGGCGGTCGCCACCCTGAGCGGGACTGCCTTCTAGTCCCATCACGGCGATTTCTTTGATATACGGCGATTTCAGGTAGTAGGCTTCGATTTCATCGGGATAGACGTTCTTGCCGTTGCTCAGAACGATTACTTCTTTTTTGCGGCCCGTGAGAAAAAGATGGCCGTGCGAGTCGAAATATCCCAGGTCCCCGGTGAGGAACCATCCGTCGCGGAGAACTGCGGCCGTCGCGTCGGGACGGTTCCAATAGCCTTTCATCACGACCGCGCCGCGCAGCGCCACCTCGCCGACCGCCGGGCCCTGGTCTTGCGGCTTCGGGTCGACGATCTTGGCCTCGACGCCTTTCATTGCCTTGCCGACCGAACCAATTTCATTATCGTGGGGCGAATTTGCGAATACTGCGGCAGTGGTTTCCGTCAGGCCGTAGGCTTGCAGAACGTCGATGCCGAGATCGTGGAAGTCGCGCGCAATGGCCGGATCAAAACGAGAACCGCCGGTGACCAGGTAACGCATCTTTGGTCCTAGCGTGTCGTGCACTTTACGGAATAAAATTCGGCCCGCATTGATTCCCACTTTGCGCAGAGTGCGATTTAGCACAACCATCGCGGCGAAGACTTTCTCGGTGATCGCGCCGCGTTTTCGAATCTCCTCGAAAAGACGCTCGTGAATCAGATAGAAAAATTGCGGGACGACCGCGAAGGCGGTGATGTTGCGCTCGCTCAGTGCCCGCAGCAATTCGGTTGTATTCAGAGTTTCCAGATACACGACTCGCGAGCCCTTCACCAGCGGCAGCAGCAGATTCGCCATCTGCGCGAGAACATGAAACAGCGGCAACACGCCGAGCAATGCGTCCGCAGGACCAAGTTCCACCCAGTCGAACACCGCAGCGACTTCGCCGATAAAATTGGAATGTGTCAGCATCACGCCTTTTGGATCGGCGGTGGTGCCGGACGTATAAAGCAGAGAAGCAAGATCGTCATCCTGGAATGCGGCAGCTTTGAAATCGCCCGGGCCGGCGTCGAAAATCGCGGGCATCGTGGCCAGCCAGCGTTGCTGGGTGGACTGGTCGGTCAGGCGCTCGGGATCAGTGAGAATGAGGCCCAACTTCAGTTCTGTGGCCGCGGGTCGCACGACCGGAACGTGTTTCGCATCGCAAAACACGGCGGTGGCGCCGCTGTCTTTCAGGAGCTTGGTGACCTGGTCGTCGTGCAGAGCCGTGTCGAGGGGAACCGCAGCGCTGCCGGACGCGATGATTCCCAGGTA
>CAZILJ010000336.1:0-2639 GCA_964539915.1 uncultured Acidobacteriaceae bacterium
CGCGATTGATTTTCTCGCCGGACCAACGGAGAGTGTGGTCATGAGCTACGTGGGTGTTCCGGAATTCATTGCTGCCGATTTGGTGGCGCAGGCTGAGCACGATCCTGAAGCGCTCGCCGTGTTTATCACGACCTCTCGCGAACTGGCCCGATCGGTAAGGCTGAGTGCAGCGAAACTCGCGAAAGGAAATCGAACTGCGGTGGAATCGCTGCGCGAGCGGGGCGCGATCCTGGTTGCGGCATCGCAGGACGAAGCGCGGGATTGGGCAAATCGGCTAGCACCCGAGCACATCACCGTTGATGCGGACGACTTACCGTTTATTCAGAATGCCGGATCCATCTTCGTGGGGAACTACTCGGCGCAGGCAGCGGGTGATTACGCTTCGGGTCCCAACCACGTGCTGCCGACTTCGGGCCAGGCGCGATTTCGAGGAGGTCTGGGTGTGACGGATTTCATGAAGATCATTACGGTGCAGCAGCTTTCTGCGGATGGGCTCAGACGAATTGCACCTGCAATCGAAGGTCTGGCCAAGGCCGAAGGACTGCAGGCGCATGCGCGGTCCATCCGCGTGAGGTGCGAACATGCTTAGTCCACGAGAGGCGGTGCGCACGCTGCCTTCATATCACCCGCCGCTGGCGGGGCGGCGAGGACTGCGCTTCGATTTCAATGAGAACACCGTAGGGTGTTCGCCGCTGGTGTGCGAGCGCTTGCGGCAAATGGGTCCGGAGCAACTTGCGAGTTATCCGGAACGCGAGCCGGTCGAAGCGGTGGTGGCTGAGAGGCTTGGGGTTCCGGCGCCGGAATTGCTACTAACGAATGGCGTGGATGAAGCCATCCATCTTTTGTGTGAGACCTATCTTGAACGCGGCGACGAAGCGCTGATCGTTGTGCCGGGGTATTCCATGTATCGGATTTATATGATGGCCGCGGGCGCTCAGGTCATCAGCGTGCCGGCGGGAGAAGACTTTCATTTTTCCGCCGACGATGTGTGCAACTGCGTTACGCAGCGCACGCGACTGATTGCCATCGCAAACCCGAATAATCCAACGGGAACGGTCGCTGTAACAGAAGATCTGGTGCGCATCGCTCGTTCGGCGCCTGACGCGGCGGTTCTCGTGGACGAAGCGTACTTTGAGTTCTACGGGCAAAGCATGCTGGCAACGCGGAATGAGCTCAGCAACCTCTTTGTTGCGCGTACGTTTTCCAAAGCATATGGCCTGGCCGGTCTGCGAATTGGTGCGCTGGTTGGCGATGCCGAGCAAATGCGGGCCATTCGACGAGTTAGTTCGCCCTACAACGTGAACGCAGTGGCGCTTGCTTGTCTGCCGGAGGCACTCGGCGATCAAGCTTACATCGAACAGTATGTGAGCCAGATTCGCGAGTCACGCGCCCGCCTGGAACGGACGCTCGAAGCCAGCGGCATTCCATTCTGGCCGAGCCAAGCGAACTTTGTCCTTGCGCGCGTGGGACCAGCAGGGTCGTTCGTCGAACAAATGAGGCGGCGCGGCGTTCTGATCCGAGACCGCTCGACCGATTACGGGTGTGTCGGATGCGTGCGCATCACGCTTGGCCCCCGCGACCATACGGGCCTTCTGCTCACCGCCCTGCAGGAGACCTGTGAAAAGCTTGGCATTGCACAAGGAGCATCGAGGCGATGAGAAAAGGAAGCATCAAGCGAGCCAGCAAAGAAACGCAGATTCAACTCTCGCTGACGATTGAGGGACGCGGGCGCTACCAGGTGTCCACCGGCATTCGATTCTTTGACCATATGCTGGAACTGTTTGCGCATCACGGAGGTTTCGATCTGAAGCTGAAGGCGCGCGGCGATCTCGACGTGGATCAGCACCATACGGTGGAGGATGTTGGGATCGTTCTCGGTCAGGCGTTTGATAAGGCGCTTGGCAGCAGGCGAGGCATTCTGCGCGCCGGATATTTCTTGATGCCAATGGACGAAACCATGGGAATGGCCGCGGTGGATTTTTGCGGGCGCACCGCAGCAGTCGTGGACACCAAGGTGCGAGCGAGGCTGGTCGGCGACCTGCAAGCGGAACTCGTGGATGACTTCTTTGAGGGTTTTGCGCGGGGAGCACGCGCCAACGTGCACGTGCGGGTGCTTTATGGGCGATCGAGCCACCACAAGATTGAAGCGCTGTTCAAGGCTTTTGCGCGGGCGCTACGTGCGGCATGCTGGCGCGATCGCCGGATGGCCCGACTGCTTCCAAGCACGAAGGGAGTGCTGTGATGATTGCGATCGTCGACTATGGTGCGGGAAATCTGGTTTCGGTGAAGAAGGCATTCGACTGGCTGGGGCAAGAGTGCGCGATTACTTCCGATCCTAAGCACGTTGCGAAGGCCACGAAGGTAGTGCTTCCCGGGGTCGGTCATTTTGCCTCGACTGCGTCGCTGGGGCGATTGGGTTTGCAGGCAGCCATTGCCGATGCGATCGGCCGGGCGGTTCCGTTTCTGGGCATTTGCGTCGGGATGCAGTGGATGTTCGAGCGGAGCCAGGAATCCCCTGAGACTCAGGGATTGGGCGCGCTAAACGGCGAGTGTGAGCGCTTTCCTGCAAGCGTGAAGTCGCCGCATGTGGGATGGAACCAGCTTCAGGTTGACCCGTCCTCACGGCTGTTGCGAGGTGT
>CAZILJ010000337.1:0-4643 GCA_964539915.1 uncultured Acidobacteriaceae bacterium
TCGTGTCGTAATATTCCGTGCCTGAATCATCGAGAGTAATATCGCCGCCTGAGACTTTCTGCTTTTCCTTATCATTGCGAGTGAGATCGGGACTGATCGCTTCCCAGTGCACTCCGCCGTCGGTGGTTTTAAACAGACGCTCGCCGCCATGATAAAGAGTGTTTGGATCGTGTGGAGAAAGCATGACCGGCGCGGTCCACTGGAAGCGATGTTCCAGGTTCGCCGCGCCATGCGCATCGGAAAGTTCAGGCTGCTCGGTAATCGCCTTCACCTGCCCAATGTGCCGGTCATAGCGCGTGATGTTTCCCTGGTAGTCCGCCGCGTAAACGATGTTCGGGTCGCGCGGATCCGGGGCGATGTAACCAGCCTCGCCACCGCCAACGTCGTACCAGTCGCTGCGGTCGATCGATCCATCGTCGCTGCGGCTCGCGATCGCGACTGTGCCACTGTCCTGCTGTGGTCCATACACGCGGTAGGGCGTCGCTGAGTCGGTGATGACGTGATAGAACTGCGCGGTCGGCTGGTTCTCCTGTCGAGTCCAGTTCTTGCCGCCATCGAGCGTCACCGTAACTCCGCCATCGTTTGAGGCGATCATGCGCCTGGTATTCTCCGGATCGATCCACATTCCGTGATTATCACCGTGTGGCACTCTGATCTTATTGAAGAGGTGGCCACCGTCTGTCGATTTGTAGGCTTCGACATTCATGATGTAGAGAGCGTTCTCGTCCCGCGGATCTGTGATCACGTGCATGTAATACCAGGGACGCTGCCACAGGCTATGGCTGGGGTTCACCAACTGCCACGTCTCTCCCCCGTCGTCGGAGCGGTACAGGCCGCCATCCGGGTTGTGAGCTTCGATCAGCGCAAATACGCGATCCGAATTCGCGGCCACCGCGACACCGATCTTTCCGTAGGGCCCTTTGGGCAGTCCATGCTCCTCTAGTCGCTTCCAGGTTGTGCCTCCATCGCTCGAACGATAGAGGCCACTACCCGGGCCGCCGCTCGACATGCTCCAGGAAGTGCGCCGCGCCTGCCATAGCGCCGCAAAAAGAATATTGGGATTGTGAGGATCGAAAGCGACGTCAATGCCCCCGGTGTTTTCGTCTTTGTAGAGAACCTTCTCCCAGCTCTTGCCGCCGTCGGTAGTGCGGAAAATACCGCGCTCGGTGTTCGGCCCGTAAGGATGACCCAGCGCCGCCACGAACACAATGTCGGGATTGGTGGGATTAACAATGACCTTGCCGATGGCGCGCGAATCGTGCAGCCCAACGTTCTTCCATGTCTTCCCCCCATCCAGCGACCGGTACACTCCGTCGCCGTGCGAAATATTGCCGCGAATGCAGGCTTCGCCCGTGCCAACATAGAGGACGTTGTGGTTGGAACTCGCGACGGCAATACTTCCGATCGCCGACGTCCCTTCTTTATCAAAGACCGAAGACCAGGTCATGGCCCCGTCGGTGGACTTCCACACTCCGCCGCCGGTGGCCCCGAAATAGTAAGTCGTTGGATCGCCCGGAATGCCGGCCGCCGTCAGCGACCGTCCACCCCGGAAGGGACCGATCAGCCGATACTTCATGCCCTTGAAGGCCTTCTCCTCAGGTTTTGAGGATTCAGCGCCCTCGTTATCGCTTTCCGTCGAGGCCGCAGGCTGTGCCGTTTGGGTAGTTTCTCCCGGCTTTGCCGCCTTTGCCGCTTTCGATTGCCGCTCGGGTTTGACTTGGGCAATTACCGTCGAGGCTAACAAAATCGCGAAGCTAACTTCGAAAACCAAGCGCGCAACCAAAGACGGATGCCTGCGAAAAGTGTCTGGTGCCATGTTCAAGAGTTCTCCGGGGAAGAAGTGGACAATTGCGCTATGGTAATCGCTCTGGTCGCTCGCTGCAAAGGGCGGAGAAGATTCGGCAACAACGCAGTTTGCAAGCTGCTCTCGTGTCCTAGGGGAGCACCCTGCCGCTGTTGGCGCCAGTTTTCTGCGAACTTTGCGATTAAGCAAGGATCTACCGGCAAAGGAGGCGGAGTTTTGGTTGCCTGCTTTCTGTCTCTTGGTGGACCGCGAGAAGAGTTGTGGACCTCCGGTCCCCCACCGAACGGTTGATTTTTCGTGTACCCCGGCACCTTCGGTCTGCATCGAATCTGAAGGATATCGTAAGCTATAGTGTGAGATTGTGAGATAAGGAGGTCCGGTGCGCTGTCCTCGTTGCGGGAATGAAAATTCTGATGAGAACCGCTTCTGCGGAATGTGCGGAGCCAAGATGTTGCCAGCACCGGCCGTGGTCGCTTCAACCCCAGTCACGGTCTCCGCTTCGCCTCAGGCATCCTCGGCGCGACCGACCCCGCCTCTCTCGCCCGCTGCTCCGCTCTCAAGGCCACAGGCCATTACCCCGACTCGTCCATCTCCGCCACCCATGGAAGAGCACGAGGCGTTCATCAATGGTCCCTCATTCCTAGGTTTGAACGATCCTGCTCCCCGCAAACGTGCCAGTTTGAGCTCCGATCCGCATTCGAGTTCCAACAATCTCGATTACCTTTTGGACGACGAGGAAGAGCCCAGACGCGGCGGTGCGGGGAAATTTGTCCTCATCCTCTTAGCACTGGCTCTGGCCGTGGGATTCGGTTACTTGCGCTGGAAAAATCAAAGCTTGCCGACCTGGCTGCACCTGAGTCCAACTAAGCCGCCTGCGACCGCCCAGGATTCCGATCCGACGGATACGACTCCGCCCGCAACAGCACCATCAACTACGCCTGCAACGACGCCTGCAGCAACGCCATCAGCAACCACGCCGGCCGTACCTGCGGTGACTTCCCCAGCCGCCTCGCAGCCTGCTGCCGAAGCAACGCAGCAGGCTGCGGACTCTTCGGCCACGACAAGTTCTCCCTCTGGCACTCCAGCCGCGACTCCTGCGCCCCCAGCCACTACATCGCCTGCTGCCGGGGACGCAGCCGATTCAAGCGACGCGTCGAATTCTTCGTCGGACGCGGCATCCAAACCAAACCAGCCCGCCACTAAAGCACCGGCGGAAGAGCCAGCCGCCGCCGCGACGGCGACTCAGCCAACCACGACCCCAAAACCGAAACGCGCCGTGAGCGAGCGCGCGCCCAAGCCTGCAGCAGGAGTCGCGTCAACCGCATCTGGGGATTCCGTGGCGGAAGCGCAAAAATATATTTATGCCCGAGGCGCGAGTCAGGATTGCGAGCGCGGAATGCGCCTGCTGAAACCAGCGGCGGCACAGGCGAATCCCAAAGCCATGATCGAGATGGGCGCCCTCTATTCTGCGGGACTGTGCACTCCGCACGACCTTCCAACGGCGTATCGCTGGTTCGCCATGGCCCTGCGGAAGGATCCCGACAATCAAGCGGTGCAAGCGGACCTGCAGAAACTCTGGAGCGAAATGACGCAGCCTGAGCGGCAACTGGCGATCAAGCTGAGCCAATGATTCCTGGCGCAGCCCTCGTTGGCATTGAGAAGGCCGCGCTTCGGCACACCTGCTGACGCTACGAATGTATCTAAACCTCCAGTGACATTGAAAATGCTCATCGCGCCGCATGGCGCGGTCACGCTGCTCCTCTCCTTGGGCCTTTTCATCAGCGCGCGTCCGCAACCAAGGGACAAGCAAGCCTCGCCTTCTCCGAAACATCCGATCGGAACCCGCCAAAAGGTGACGGGAATTCCCAATTTTGCCGAAGTAACCCCCAAGCTTTACCGCGGAGGGCAGCCCGATGTCACAGGAGTTGAGAGGCTGAAAAAGATGGGAGTGGACGTGGTCGTGGATATGCGCGGTGGCAAGAATAAGTCCGAAGAGGCAGCCGTTCAGAAGGCTGGCATGCAGTTCGTTTCCATTCCCTGGCATTGTCCCTTTCCAAATGACAAGCCATTTGCCCGGTTTTTAAAGCTCGTTCACGACCATCCGGGGAAAAGAGTTTTCCTACATTGCCGCCTAGGCGACGATCGCACGGGCATGGCAGTCGCAGCGTACCGCATGGCCGACCAAGGCTGGACGGCCGACGAAGCCATGAATGAGATGCGGACGTTCGGCTTTGCCGGGATGCATCATGCGATCTGCCCGGGCCTGGCTCACTACGAACACACCTTCCCGCACCGCCTGAAGACTAGCCCTGCATTCCAGGACCTGAAGGCCCGCAGCCCCGCGAAGAAATAGCAATCGCGATCACATCGCAGCGGATAATCGCGTTGCTGCCCCATCCAGAGTCGCGCCGTTTGCGAGGTTAGAGCCCGCACTGAGCTTGTTGAAGGGGTGGGGATTCTCCACTCAAAGCAGAACCGGTCCCACCCACGTCCTACACTTCGTCCTGCTCTTGCAGTTTCGCAATCACCCCAAAGTCCTCCAGCGTAGTCGTGTCTCCCTTAACGCTGCCGTTCGTGGCCAACTCACGCAGCAAACGCCGCATAATTTTCCCGCTGCGCGTCTTCGGCAGCGTATCGGTAAAGCGAATGTCGTCCGGCTTCGCCAGTGCCCCGATCTCCTTCGCCACCCATTGGCGCAACTCTTCCTTCAACTCGGGCGCCGGCGTGATGCCGGATTTCAGCGTCACGAAAGCAGCGATCGCCTGTCCTTTCAGATCGTCCAGACGCGCCACCACCGCGGCCTCCGCCACTTTCGGATGCGCCACCAGCGCCGATTCGA
>CAZILJ010000338.1:0-2835 GCA_964539915.1 uncultured Acidobacteriaceae bacterium
CGTCGAGCGCGGATGACAGGGATATCGCCAAGCACATGAATGAAGTGATCGTCCGTTGGGGCCTCGCCGAGCTGTCTGGCCTGCTGGAGGAGGTCGGCATGAAGCGGCCGTTCACCGTCGCGAGTGATCGGTGGTCGCATCTCGACCTCCCCAGCGCCTGCCGGCGGCGCCGGGTGCCAACAGACCGGATAAGAGAGGCCGCGGACGCCGCGCGAGGATGCGATGGCCTCCTTGCCATCGGCGGCGGAAGCGCGATCGATGTCGCGAAGGCAGTCTCATCGCCACGGGCCTGCGGGTGGTCTCAGTACCGACCACCTACTCGCGCGCCGAGTAAACGCTCTCCTTCCCGATCCGCGACGAATCCCGTCGGGTGACAGGCGGCGGCAGCGGGGCGCACTTGGTCCCGCGGGCTGAGAGCGGGGGGACCGCGATGAACGCGCTCGCGCACTGCGCGGAGGCGCTCTACGTGGCCGGACGGAACGCAACGGGGGACGAGCACGCGCTTGAGGGCGCGGCTCATCGGAAGGTCTCTGCCGCTTGTTCTCTCCGACGGCCGCGACCTCGGGCACGAAAGAGCCTGCTCGAAGGCGGGATGCATGCTGGAATTGCGCTGGCGATGTCGGGCATCGGCCTCGCACACGCGATGGCTCAGGCCATCGGGGCCGCTATGGAATTCATCACGGCGCGGCAAATGCCTTTGTCTGCAGCCGGCGCTTCGCTTTAACGAAGCGGTGGTCGGGGCTGAGATTTCCCGCTTCGGTGACGCTCTCCGCGAGCGACCCGGCCGCCCGCTGCGAGGAGTTTGCTCGCCTCTCCGGGTATGGGCGGCTGCGCGATCCCGGCGTCCCCGAGGATGGGTTGCGCGCGGTGGCGGAAGTGACTGCGAGCCGGCCGGGCACACTCGCGATCCCGAGGCCGACCTCGCCCCAGCAGATCTTCGAGCTCTTCCGCTCCATTTGGTGAAGGGCGACCGCCCAGTTTCCCGTAGTCGAGGTGTCTACATCATCGACGGCTCTGACGATGCTGACGTGGACGGGTGGAAAAAATGCGGCCACGTGCCGCTGCCTTTCAGCGGCCGCTCTTAACTCATCAGATGAAAGGAACCTGAAATGATGCTGAAGAACAAAGTAGCAGTAATTTACGGCGCGGGAGGGGACATCGGCGGCGCTGTAGCACGCGCCTTTGCGCGCGAGGGTGCCAAGCTTTTTCTCACCGGGCGCAAACTGGCAGCGGTCAAATCGGTTGCCAAGGGCATTGCTGCCACCGGAGGGTCTGCGGAGACGGAAGAGGTCGACGCTCTCGATGAACAGGCTATGGACAAGCATTTACAGTCTGTGATCGACAAGGCGGGCCGCATCGATATCTCGTTCAACGCGATCGGGATTGCGGATAAGGACGTTGTCGGTGTTCCACTGATCGAACTGGATATCAAGCAGTTCTCTCTGCCGATCACGGGGTACGTGACGTCGTACTTCCTGACCGCACGCCTGGCGGCCCGGCGGATGGTCACGAATAAATCGGGGGTGATCATGACCGTTAGCGCACTTCCCGCGCGGACGGGCACCAAGTTGAACGGAGGCTACGGCGCGGCGAACGCGGCCAAGGAGGCACTCACTCGTGATCTATCCGCCGAACTCGCAGCTCAGGGTATTCGAGTTGTCGCTCTGCGACCACACGGAATGCCGGAAACAAACACCATGAGGGAAGTCTACGACCTCAAGGCAAAAGCTGCCGGCATGACCTGGGAACAGTTCACAGGCTACCTCGCAAGCACTACCCACCCGCGACGGGTCATGACTCTCGCCGAGATGGCAAATGTGGCTGCCTTTGTGGCCTCCGACAAGGCCAGCGGGTTGACGGGAACGACCGTCAACTTAACCATGGGCAGCTTGGATGACTAGTGACTAGGTCGTGACCGCGCATGGCGTCCAAGGGTTCCCGTGACGCTGTGCGCGGCGGGCGCCAGCGGCCGCATTTTTCAAGCTGCGTTCGGCGCGGACATGCCCTTTCTGCGGACGATCGTATCGTGCTTGCTAAGAGGGCGAGAGTGACCGAATTCAATATGTTGGAAGTGGAGGAACAGGATGGGGAGAATCATCGAATGGTGTCTGGTTTCAGCAGATGGCATCGTGCTGGACGATCCTAATCGCGTTTGACGCCAAGCGACTGAGCGAACTCAAACGGCCGTGGGGTGATAGGCAACAGAAGGTCGGCGAGAAAGCCGAAAAGGTTCTGATGTTCGAGGTCTTATGCAGCGGCAAAGAACGCATTCTCGGTCCTGCCGTCATTCCGAAAACCAGCGGTGCATCCACCCAAAGTCTAGCGCCATGAAAGCGGGATAACTGCTCACAAGAGCTCTGGTGACAAATTTTAGCGCCCGGGGCGAACGAAGATTCAACAACGCCCAAAGGGAATTTCGAGCTTGAAACACCTCGGAAGGAGTTGTTCAACAGCCGCGCCTGTTTACGTCAACGGTCGGTCACCAGTGAACCTCTAGGCAGGAACGTAGCAGATCGGCGCGAACCACCGCCACACTCACTTTCAATTCTGGATCAGCGCCTTGGCCGCGATCGCCATCTTGCAGTCCCTCCGCTCACTTCGATAGGGGTACCGCCGCCGCAGCGACCAACATCCAACTCCCCTTCTTGTTCACCCAAGTATCAACAAAGCGCCAGCGCTTCAGCAAGGAGTTTCCGCCCTGCACATCGGTTTTGCTGTAGGTCCCAACCACGATGGCGGTGTTTTCCAGCGTGCGCACCGTCATGGCTTCAGGTACGATTTGCTGCGTTTGCGGCTTGGGGGATTTTACCCGCAACAGATAATCGCCCTTCGTCA
>CAZILJ010000339.1:0-2799 GCA_964539915.1 uncultured Acidobacteriaceae bacterium
AAGGCCACAGCTTCAGTCATACTCCCGGTGGGTTGGCCGCCGCTTAGCGAAATGTTGGACAAAGTCGTAGCCAAACACATTCCTGTCTTTGCTTGAGGTGCCTGTTCCCGGGCCCGTGGGGTCACGGAAACAGACTTGAAAGATTGGGGTGCAAAATTTGGCAATCCGGCGATTTTTGTATCGTTGGTCGAATGGGCGGACCGGATCATAGTGGAATAGTCGCAGCGGCACGGGAGGAGGGTACTTGGCCAAATATCTATATTACAGCGCGCCGGGATTGACCGTGCAACGACTTTGGTGGCATACCCTTCGCCGCCGGAGCGAAAGCGCCGACTCTCGTGGACACGCAGGCTCAAGCTAGGTCGGCGATGGCTTCCTTCACCGCGTGTGCTCCATCCCTATCCCGCTGATCGGTTTGCCGCCAGTCATCCGAGATAAGAGCCGGATGCGCTTCTAATGAGCGCCCGTCCGAGTCCGTGCGGGGGGCGATCAGCAGATGACCGTCCCTACCGGGATCTCATCATGGGAGCGCGAGGAGATTTTACTTCCCAGCGGGAACCCCTCCCGCCGCAACGCTAATTCAGTGTCACTAGCTCGGATCCGATCTCGAATCAGGCTCCGGCAATTTCGACCGCACGAATCGACCTTAGTGAAAAACATCGTTCCGATTTGCCTTAAGCACAGTGCGTCTTGCGGCTGCCGGCCCGAGCGAATAGGGCAATCTCTGTCAACCATCTTAACCACGACCAATCCCGTATTGTTTGTACAAACCCTTACGTTTCTCTCACACATCCTGACGGCGTTGCTCAACCCGCTCAGCTAACGTCAAGGTTACGGGAGCGACCGCAAGAGTTGTTGCTTCATCCCGAAGTCGCTCTATCAATATAACCGAGGTGAATGATGAAGACGTACATCAACAGCATTGTCATATCGTGTTCGGTCTTGGCTGCATCCTTATCATCCGTTGCGGCCGCACAGGACACTCAATCCTCACAAAATATGATCGCGGTCGAAGCCGGTAGCGATTTTCGGTGCCGGCTCGAAAAAGGCCTGCGCATCACGAAGCCCGGCGAGCCAATCACAGCAAAGCTGGTTGAGCCCGTTTACGTGGGTACGACCATCGCGATTCCAGAGGGT
The DNA here is from genome assembly GCA_964539915.1 of uncultured Acidobacteriaceae bacterium. Classification (GTDB taxonomy): domain Bacteria; phylum Acidobacteriota; class Terriglobia; order Terriglobales; family Acidobacteriaceae; genus Sulfotelmatobacter. The sequence goes on from CAZILJ010000339.1 coordinate 1,138, forward strand.
TCGACGATGAGAGGGCATGTCTCCTCAATTTCCAATGCGCCCAGACGTATAGGGCAGATTCTAAGCGGGGATTTAACGCGTCCGCGGATTGCGAATGTAACTTTCGACCAGGTCATTCTTCCCGACGGCAAAGCGGTGCAGATTCACACTGACGCGACCAGCGGAGCTAGCGACATCAAAACCGCAGTGTATATCCCCAAGTCGCAACGTCCCCGCGTCCGCCAAAAAATAACGGATGCTGCTAAGCCCTTGTCTGCACCCAACAAGCTGCATAGACTGCGCCAAGCTGCCATCACCAGTTTGCCTTATCACCCCTCATATCTCGATCAAGGAACGACCTTCGATGTAACCTTGCTCGACGCCATTCGAGCGCCACAGCCCTTTGAATCAGCGGACGCCCGGCACCCTCTCGGCGATAACTACCTCCACCTTCGTCTGTTGACGCCGTTAAAGTCCGACATGATTACGCACGGGGCCGCGATCGAGGCAGCGGTCTCACGCCCGTACTACAACTCGGATCACGTCCTGCTGTACCCGGTCGGCACAAAAGTTGAAGGCACTGTGAAAAAAGCCATTGCCGCTGGCTGGATGAAGAAGAATGGCGGGCTTTTAATCTCCTTTAGTTCGGCGCAGACGCCTGACGGGACCACGCGCGGAATGTTCGCAACCGTCGCCGGAGTCGAGGCGACAGGCGACCAACGGCTTGCGGTCGGGCTCGAAGGCGACGTGAAGGCGACAACATCGACTCTTTCTCGCTTGCGAGCGCCCGTAGCACTGATCGGTCCATCAAGGGCGGTTGTTGATAACACCGTCGATAAAACTGCTTGGTCCCGTGCAGGAGAAGGACGTAATGGGTTCGGGTTGTTGGGCGCGGGTGCAGCGCAGGCATCAGCAGCCACGGCGATTGGCTTCGGTTACTTCGGTGGTGCCCTGAAGGTTTACCAGGCCTTTTTTGCCAAAGGTTCGAATGTAGATCTTGCAATTAATACGCCGGTACTTTTACGGATCGAGGACAAGCCACAGCTATCAGCCGAACCCGACCTTCAAGCGCAGTCACATTGACCAATCTCCGGACACTCTGATAATGCCGCGGCTCAGAGTGCCGGAGTAGCCAGAACGCGTGTTGCCCCGGATTGAATTTATTCTGGTCGCAACCGAAAAGGAGCTTCAAGTGACACAGTCGGTCAAGGACCTACGATCAACGGAATATGCCATTCGTAGTGATTTCTGCCGCATTTACGTCGAACAGATGAACAGTCTTTATCTGCTGTCTCTCTTGCTGACCGCAGATCCTCAGGAAGCTGAGCAGTGTTTTCTTTCAGGATTCGAGGATTCGGTGAGCAGTACTTACGTGTTCAAGGAGTCGGCACACCTGTGGGCGCGGCGCAGCATCATTCTTAATGCAATCAGGTTGCTCCGCCCCCGGCCGAACGGCGAGACTAAATCGGATAAGGGGAGGCTCTTGCTGTTGAATCGATCACTGCCCGCAGCGGCGCAGCCCTATCCAAACTACGCGCGCATCGTACGACTCAATTCATTCGAGCGGTTTATCTTCGTCATGTCGATCCTGGAAGAGTACACCGTGCACGAGTGTTCCATACTTATGGGTTGCTTGCGGCGGGCGCTGATCGATGCGCGGATATCTGCGATGTATGGACTGGG
>CAZILJ010000340.1:0-8527 GCA_964539915.1 uncultured Acidobacteriaceae bacterium
ATCCCACCGAACACCGCCGTTCCGAGCGCGCGCCGCGCCGAAGCGCCCGCGCCGGTTGCAATCACGAGCGGCAGCACGCCCAGAATGAATGCCAGCGAAGTCATCAGAATCGGCCGCAACCGGATCGTCGCCCCCTGGATCGCCGATTCCACCAGCGGCATCCCGCGCCCGCGCAACTGCTCCGCGAATTCCACGATCAGAATCGCGTTTTTGCTCGACAGACCCACCAGCATGACGAGACCAACCTGGCAGAACACATCGTTCTGCAGCCCGCGAATCGATTGCGCCCCTAGTGCTCCCAGCAGCGCCATCGGCACCGCCAGCAACACAATGAACGGCAGAACGAAACTCTCATACTGCGCCGAAAGGGTGAGATAGACGACCAGCGTGCCCAGCCCAAACAGAATCAGCGATGTTCCGCCCGCCTGCAGTTCCTCGAGCGACAATCCGGTCCAGCTGTAAGCAAAGCCCCGAGACATCTTCGCGGCCAGTTGCTCCATCGCGGCAATCGCCTGCCCAGAGCTGTATCCAGGCGCGGGCGACCCATCAATCTCCGCAGAACGGAACAGGTTGTAGTGACTGATGACCTGCGGCGTTGTCGTCTGCGTGACGCTGATCAAGTTATCCAGCGGCACCATTGCGCCGCTGTCGGAGCGCACGTAAAACCGCTTCATGTCCTGTGCCTGCCCCCGGAATTGCTTGTCCGCCTGAACGTAAACCCGGTAAGACCGGTTGTTGAAGTCGAAATCGTTGACATAGGAGGAGCCCATGTAAATGCCCAGCGTATCTGTGATTTGCGACAAGGGCACATGCAGGCTCTTCGCCTTCTCGCGGTCGATGGTCACCAGATATTGCGGGTCGTTCGCAGTAAACGAGGTGAACAGGCGTGTCAGATCTTTCCGCTGCGACGCTTGCTGCAGCAACGCTTGCGCAGTCGCGGCCAGCTCTGCCAGCGGATGCGCAGCCTGATCCTGCACCACAAACTGGAACCCGCCGAACTGTCCCAATCCCTGAATCGGCGGTGGCAAAGTTGGAAACACGATCGCTCCCGAAACTCCAAATAGTCGAGGACGGATGCGGTTCAGAATGGCAATTGCGCTATGCGCATCCCCTTTGCGTTGCGAGTACGGCTTCAAAGGAACAAAGATCAGCGCCTGATTTGAGGCTGCTCCCGAAAAGCTGAACCCGGCGATCGAAAATGTTCCTTCCAGCTCCGGTTCGCCGGCCAGCAGGGACGCAACCTGCTTTCCCACATTTTTCGTGTATTCCAGCGAAGCTCCGGATGGCGCCTGGATCACGATAATGAAATACCCCTGGTCTTCGTCCGGCACGAATCCCGTTGGCACGCGCGTGAATACAAAATAAGTAAGCCCCAGTCCCGCTAGAAAGACGAGCGCGGCCGCCAGCTTGTATTGCAATATGTGCCCCAGCAGGCGGCGGTACCCATTGGTCAGGGCCTGGATGCCCGCGTCAAACTTTCGCAGCCACAGCCACTTCTGCCTTCCGTGGGAATCGCGCAACAGAATCGACGCCAGCACCGGTGCCAGGCTGAGCGCATTGAACGCCGAAATGGCGATCGAGAAGGCGATGGTCAGCGCAAACTGGCGGAACAGAATGCCCGTCGTCCCGGGAAAGAACGCAACTGGCACAAACACGGCAACCAGCACCAGCGAGGTGGCGATGACCGCGCCTGTAATTTCCCCAGTCGCCGCCGCCGCCGCTTTGCGCGAGTCGTGCTCGCCTTCTTGAATGTGGCGCTCGATGTTCTCGATCACCACAATTGCGTCGTCCACCACCAGTCCCGTCGCCAGCGTAATGCCAAACAGCGTCAGCGTGTTAATCGAGAAGCCCAGTAACTTCACGAACACGAACGTGCCGATCAGGGACACCGGAGTCGCGATGAAGTGAATCATCGTGGTTCTCCAGTCGCCTAAAAAGATGAAAATCACCAGGATGACCAGCGCGATCGCCCCACCGACCGTAAAGGTCACGTCGCGAATCGACTCCCCGACCGCGTCCGTCGTGTCGAACGCGACTTTGTAGCGCATGCCCGGAGGAAAGCTTTTCGAGAGACGGTCCAGTTCAGCAATCGCCCGGCGGTCCACGTCGAGCGCGTTGGCGGTCGAGAGCTGGGTGACGCCAAGTCCCACCGCGTCTTGTCCGTTGAATTGCAGATCGTTGCTGTAGCTCTCCGCGCCGAGTTCAGCATGCCCGACGTCCTTCAACCGGACCAGAGTGCCGTCGGCGTTCGTTTTCAAAATGATGTTGTCGAACTGCGCCGGCTCGCTTAGCCTTCCCACCGCCCGCACGCTGACCTGATACTGTTGTCCCGCGATAGAGGGCTGCTGCCCCACCTGACCGGCTGCGACCTCGACATTCTGCTCGGAAAGCGCATTCACCACGTCGGGCGCTGTCAGCTGCCGTCCCGCCATCCGCACTGGGTCCAGCCACAGCCGCATCGAGAACTTCCGCTCGCCGAAAATGATTACATCCGCCACTCCCGGAATGCGCTTTAACGCGTCGCGCACATACACGTCGAGATAGTTGCTCGTGAACAGGGTGGGATAAATGTTATTGTCGGAGATGATCGCGGCGCCAAAAACAAAGTTCTGCGAAGTCTTCACCGTCGTAACGCCCACGGCTTTGACGGACGCGGGAAGCCGTCCCTGGGCCGTGTTCACGCGGTTCTGAATATCGACGGTGGCCAGATCGGGATCGCGGTTGATATCAAATGTGGCAGTAATGCTGCTGGTTCCATCGTTGCCACTCGTGGAAGTGATGTACTTCATTCCTTCCGCGCCGTTGATCTGCTGCTCGAGAGGAATTGTGACCGCGCTTTCAACGGTCTGCGCGCTCGCTCCGATGTAAGTGCTGGTGACGCCCACCTGCGGCGGAGCAAGATTGGGAAACTGCGCGATCGGCAGCGTGGGCAACACGGCGGCTCCCGCCAGAACAATCAGCAGCGCGCACACCGTGGCAAAGACCGGACGTTGAATAAAGAAGTTGACAAACATGAAGAATCAGCCCTCAGCCATTAGCACTCAGCGTTTGCCAGCTCGAAACCCGCCGCAATCTCAGCGGGACAGTGCAGGGCTAAATGCCAACTGCAAGTGCTAAATGCTTGTATGGAGACTTGGAAAACTGAAAATCGAAGCTTGAACCTGAGAAGCCGGCTTTTCAGCCCTGCGGAATCACCGGCATACCGTCTCGCAGAAACTGAGTTCCTGACACAATCACTTTGTCCCCGGCCTTGATGCCATCCTGGACTTCATAATCGTTGCCCACTGTCTGTCCGATCGTCAGTGGTTTTTGGCGAGCCACGAACGCGCCGCCGTTCTGCGGTTCCGCCACAAATGCAAAATACTGCCCACCCAATCGCGAAACCGCGAGGATGGGCACCTCCGGGTTGCTGTGCGTTCCCCACACCACGCGCGCCCGAATGAATTGCGACTGCCGCAGCGCGTCGTTCCCATTCGTAATGCGTGCCTTCACGAGAACGGTCTGGGTCGTGTTATCCACCTGCGGAGAAATAAAGCTGATGCGCGATTGCGCCAGCACTTTGCCGTCGCTGTCGACCACTTGTACCGGCAGATTCATCTTCAGTTTCGCCGATCGCTCGATCGGAACATACACGTAGGCCTCAAGACTGCCCGGCTGGTCGACCGTGGTTAACACGGTCGCCGTTGTCACTCGGTCGCCCACGTGCACCGGAACATCTCCCACGATGCCGCCGCGCTGCGCGGCCACTTTGTAGTAATGGAGTTGCACCTGTTGCTCGCTGACCTGCGCATCGAGTGAATCCATTTGGGCCTGAGCCGCGTCGTAAGTCGACTTTGCCTGCTCCAGATCCTGTTTACTTACAACGCCCGCCGACGCGAGTCCCTGAGAACGATCATATTGCTTCTTCGCCCAGATCAGGTTCGCTTGTTGCGCCGCGCGCGCACTCTCCTGGCTCTTGACCGTGGCCTGCTGCTTGAGTGGATCGATCCCGACCAGCGGGCTGCCCGCCTCAACTCGTTCGCCGGAGTGGACAAAGATTTGGGTGACTTGCCCTTCGACTTGCGGCATGATCACGGCCGAGTCTCGGGATTTCATCGTGGCCACGTACTCCGACACATCGGCGACCGGGACTGCCTTCGCCTCCAGCACTTTGACCGGCATCGCGCCCGGTCCACTGGCCTGCGGATTCTGTGTGCCGTTCCCTGAGCAAGCCACCGTCACCGCGCTTGCCGCCAAGACTGCCGTCAGACAGCCTTTTGCCACGTATTCCCGAAAGTTGTTTGCCATAAGTTGAAAGTCGCTGCCTAGCTACTGTACCCCAACTGGCGTGGAGCAGGGAACCCGACCGGATTGCGAACCCCGCCGCAAGAGGGCGAGCACGCTACCTGTTGATTGAAAGATTCCCCCACCATGATTGCGGACGCAAATTAATCCGTGCTGCCCTAAACGTCGATTCCGCGTCTTTCTGAGTCCATCGCGGACGGATCCTCTGGGGTTAGATCGTTGGGTCGTCGCCGGTTCAGGGTTTCAGTGTCAGAAAAGCAACAGCGTACCCGTCCAGCGTGATCGTCACCTTCGCGGCCGGAGTCATCGACCCCTCAATCGGACCCGCGCTCGCGCTCGTATTCTTATCGATCAGCAGGAGACTGCCACTGGAGAACGTCCCCAGTGCCGAAACATCCACCTGGACTGTTCGGGGCACTCCTGGTCCGTTATTGTCGCCGCTTGCATTCACCGCGTGATTCGCCACCATGATCACCACACTGCGGTCGCCGTTGATCACAGCGAGCGTTTCCAACTCCCGATCGTCGGTGGATTGATAGCGCAGCAATTGGGCGCCGGCGGCCGGCGGGAATATCTGTCCCAGCCAGTAGTCCACCCAATAGCTGAGCTGCGGTGTGCCTGTATTGTAGTCAACCTCGCCGTACTGCTGATCAGCCCCGTAGTCCCATTGGTAAAGCGCCTGCACCCCCGCCTTCCCCAGTTGCGAGAAAACAAACGGCCGCCACGCCGCAAAAAATGGACTCGATCCCCGCTCGTCCGTCACAAACGTCGTGTTATTGCAGGCGCTGATGCCACCGCCCTTGTCATAATCGGCGTTCACGTTATTTTCGGTCACCCACACCGGTACCGTGCGCAATGCCGGATTCGTGTTCAGTTGGGCGTAAATATCTCCCACTTCGTTGGCGAACCCAGGCACGGTTGCGAATAGTGTGGCGTCGCTGTCTTTCTGGTTGCATGTCGAATAGAAATGAGTTGCCAGCACATCTACGTGCGCGGTCACGCCGCTGACAAATGCGGGAAGGAATTGGTTCGCGAGTTCGGCATAGTCGCCCAGTTCAACCGCCGCATATTTCAGCGAAGGATCGACCGCCTGCATGGCGGGCACGACCACGTTGTAAAGTTGGGTGTACTGCGTCGAATCCAGATTATTGAAGTTCGGTTCGTTATAAATTCCCCACCAGGTAATCGGTGTCCCGCTCGGTGACGCGTGCTGTCCGTCGGCGGCCGAGAATCCGCCGGCAACGTTGTAATACTTCACCAGGTCCTGAGTATAAGCCGCGAACTGCTGGTATGCAGGATCGAGAAAATTGTGATTGGAGTCGTACATGAATGGGGGAGCGGCTGCGATCTGAAACTCCGGACTGTGATCCGCAACGTTCAGCACCGGCTGCGTGATGGCGTCAAGCATATTGAAATCCCATGTCGACGCGGTGGTCTGCGGAACTCCCTGGGAAACTCCTTGAATGCGAATGTGGTGCGGCGCCAACGTGCCCAGCGCAATGGGCGCAGTTGGATTCAGCGTGAAAAATTGATCGTCCCACTCCGCGGGCTGGAACGACGTCGACATCGCCACGCTGAACGTCCCATTCGCCCCTTTGGAAATCACGACCGATTCCTGAGCAGGATTCGGGCCACCGCCCCCTCCGCCACTGTTCGATCCCATTCCGCCTCCGCTGCATCCCAGCGCGACTACGAGCGGCGCAAACATCAACTCAAATCCCCAAAATTTCATAACCGGCGATTCTACGCCAATCGGGGGGGCAGTTCTCTGTGTTCCCCTGTGCCCTCAGTGGTTTACACTCTTCTCTGAATCATCTTCCCCAAAATCTCCTGCAGAATTTTTGCCGCCACCGTCGCGGTCACGCCCGTAATATCCTGTCCCGGGTTGAACTCGACCAAATCCACTCTCACGATCTCTCCCTCAATCGCATGTAAATGCGCGATCGCCTCTCGCATCAACATTCCCCCGGCTCGCGATGCCAGACCCCGGGAGCAAACGCTGGATCCAGCACGTCCATATCGAACGTGAGATAGACCGGCTCCGCGGACTTCAGCTTTTCGTAAGCGGGCAGCGGCTGCATCTCCACCGCTTCCACTCCAAACCTCTGCAACTGCTCCCGTTGGTGCCGGTTCGGGTGCGAATCCCGACCTGCACCAACCGCCTCGCCAGTCCCGATTCCATGATCCGCGCAAACGGACCCGCATGGGACAACCGGCTTCCCCCGAACTCCTCACAGAAATCGGAATGAGCGTCAAAATGAAAGATCGTCAACCCGGGACAAAACCGCGCAAATGTCTCCACAATGGGATAAGTAATCGAATGATCCCTGCCCAGAGAAGACCAGCCATCTTTTCTATTTTTTGAGCTACGAGCTCCCGTAAGCCCATACAAAAAAAGGACATCTATCCGCACTAACTGCCTGCTGCCTGTTTTGCTGTAGCATGAAGAATACAAATAAACTTATATTATTACTATAAGAAATAAATTTATGGTGTGAGGTTCGAGGAGGTGGCCGAGAGGCCGAAGGATGGATCAGAGGGCTAGCAAGCTTCGATCTATCGAGTCTTGACCCTTCGGCGCCCTTAGCCGACGTTGGAAGTTCCGACTACCTGATCCCCGCAGCCACCGTCGGCGGGCTCGCTCTTCCATGGTGGCTGCTCGATTAAGCCCACTTCTTAGAATCCGACTTTCTTGCTTCCACGATAAGTTTTTCGCCGATAAGTTTCTCGCCGAACGGCCCAGTTCCACGGCGGAATGAAGAATTGACGAACCCAGCACGACTTAGTGCAACCCGCATCCCGCGCTCAGTCTGAAATGATTCCATCCTCCCTAGGAATCCAACGGTCCTGCCGGTCGAGTGGAAGAATAACCCATTGGCGATGACGTATAGCCGAAATAGCGTGGGGATTGGCTTCGGGATCGCATTGTGGAGAAGCTCCGTTATCGTGAAACTCGGGAGATGCACGCTAAGGGATAAACTGCCGCCGGGAACGAGGATTCGGTGAACCTCTGCCAATGTCTTCTGAATATTCATGTACGGAAGGGCAACGGCCGAAATTACGCGATCGAAACTCTCATTCGCGAACGGCAAGCATTCACCGACGCCTCGCACATAGGCTCGGGTGCAAAATCGCGCCTTGGCAATCGAGAGACAGTTGTTCTCGACGTCAAGTCCAGTAATCTCATCCGACGCGGTAACTCCCCATGGAGCCAAATCCCGCCCCGATCCGCACCCCAATTCGAAGACTCGCTTGGGGATTCCCGGGATAAGCCCAAGGTGAGTCTTGTGGGCCTCTGCGGCGCTGCGCTCAACCTCGGCCCCATTGCGGAATGACGACGAACCGGCGTTCATTGCAATCACCTCTCACCCAACATATTCGCACTCAAACCGGAGAAATGGTAGCACCTCCCGTGACGAATCGTGAAGAATGGAACGGCCCTGTGGTGCTGGTTCGACTGGTTCGGCTTCAGTCACGCCAAGTAGATCAAACAGCGTTGGCGTGGCCATCTGCCGCTTCGCAGTAGAAGCCGGCGTCTGTGAAATAGGACGGCGAAAGCTCTATCCCGATTTGTGACTTGAACCATCGTTTGGCCGCTGATCACACCCATAAGTCCTTTAATTCCGACGCAAGAAGGAACTCTGATCCGTGGCCTTGAACTATCGTTAGGCCGAAAGAACGGAATTCGAAAATTTTCCTTGCACCTCGTTGCAAATGCCCTCACGTAATGCACACAAAACCCAAGGCATTGTTCAGCTGCTTCCCACCAGTGTCGATCTGCACTTTTGGCCAAATGATGGTTCAAACTGGAGAACTGCTGGCGGCCGACAGAAATAGAGCACTTACAGGTGTCGGGCGGCCAACGGATGGTTCAAGTCACACGATTCCCTTCCGGCGCAACTTCACAGCCCGCAGGGTTGGCACATGTCAAATGACTGTTACAAGAATCTGAGCCAGTCTAACTTGATTCACATCACAGTCTTAGTCTTGATTCGGCAGCCGCGATCTCGTCGCCCGGTCAAAGCGATCGACCCTGTGGATTTTTTTTCATCTGGAATTCATCGCCGTGTCACCTTCTCATAACCCCTCTCCAGCTACCGTTCCCAACGGTAGTTCAGTGAGGAGGAAATTCATGTCGTCATCAGGCTTCCTGGCACAAGCCAGGCAGCATTTAGCCGTCGCCACCAGCCTCGTCGCGCTTATTGCCAACCTCGGTGCGCCGCTCCAGGCCAGCGCGCAGAGC
>CAZILJ010000341.1:0-6720 GCA_964539915.1 uncultured Acidobacteriaceae bacterium
CTTCGAGTTCTTGCGCGGTGACGGCGCCTTCGCCTTTCTTGGCGCGCAACTTCATTTTGGTGATCAGGCGGCAGAGATTCTGGTAGCCGGGGCGGGAGGAGACGAGAACTGGAAGACGGAATTCACCACGGAGCCCCGGAGCCACGGAGATTGTTTTGATTTTTGCCGGTTGATTGATATCCTCTGTGGCTCCCTGACTCCGTGGTGAAAAAGAAACTTCTGCGCCGATGTGGGCCTTGATGCCGATTTTCTTCGCGGCCAGGTGAAAGCGCGGAGCGCCGTAAACGCCGTCGGTGTCGAGCAACGCCATGGCGGACAGGCCGATGTGGCGGCAGACCCTGGCCAATTCCTCGGGCAGGGATGCGCCTTCGAGAAAACTGAAAGCAGAACGGGCGTGAAGTTCGACGTAAGCCATCAATTCTCAAGCCAAATCCACCACGGAGACACGGAAGCACAGAGGCACAGAAAACAAAGCAAAACTCAAACTCAAACTCAAACTCAAACTCAAACTCAAACTCAAACTTACAATTCAATTACTTCTCCGTGGCTCAATGCCTCCGTGGTGAAAAATTCAGTCATACGTCCCTTCCACGAACCAGCCGCCACCGAGCAGGTCGTGCACGAGGCGGTAAAAAGAAATAGCTTCTTCACTTTGTAGGGCGAGGTCCCACTCGTCGCGGGCCCAGGCTTCCCGTTCCCACCAATCGCCGGAAGCGCGCCAGGGGCCGGCCTTCCAAAGCACGTTGCCTTGGACATCTTTCTTTTTTGCGCAAGCCACGCGCACGGGCTGACAGTTTTCCAAAGCCACATTCACGCGCAGCGGTGGGCGGAAGCGGCGTAGAGCGGTGACGGCTGATTGTTCTTTGGACACAGCAGGAGCTTTTTCACGCGCTTTTTTTTGTGGGGGTTCGGATATAAAGCGCCGCATGCGAAATCCTTCCGGATGATGCGTGTCGAGCAACTCCACCGCTCCCACATTGCTTTCGCCTACCAGGCTCGCGATGCGGGCGAGGGTGAGTTCCAGTTTTTCCGCTTCTGGCGATGGAGGCAGAAACAGACCTCCTTGGGCGGAACGTGGGGGTGCAGGTTCGGCGGCCATATGAATCTTCACGATGGGCGCGCCCGGAGGATTCGCATTCAAATCCAGTTGTAGCAATTTGAGGAAAACTCTGGCGTCGAGCATGGGTTGGGGCAGACGCAACGTGCGGCAGTAAGAAATTGTCGACCGAGAATTTCCGCTTGCCGAGGATTGATGGAAGGGCGAGTAATTTTCGAGTTCCAGAGTGAGACGCAGTTCCTGCGTGGCCAAAGCTCGCGAACCCAAGCGCACGCAGAGTTGTTCGAGCAGGCGATTCAGCAAGAAGGCAAGAGGCTCGAGCAGCACGACGGCATGCTCCAGTTCGACGGCTTCCTCAAAAACCAGCGGCGCTTCTACAGAGACCAGAGTGCGCGAGGTGGCGCCTCGCGCCAATTGCTGCAGACGCAGACCTTCTTGCCCGAGACGCTCGCTCAATGCAATTTCCGGCAGCGCGGCCAAGGCTTGCAGGTTACGGACGCCCCAACGGGCGAGTGTTTCCAGCAGACGATCGGCGTTTTTTTTCTGATCTCCATCGGGACGATCTTTTTCCAAATGGTTCGCGAACAGCACTTCCAACAGCAATGGGCCCAATCGTTCTGCTTCTTTGCCTGGAGGGATCACCGTCATGCCGTAAAAACCGCGAGCGGCGAGCGCGGCTGTGTCGGAATTGGAAGCGATGGCGACGTTGGCGGCGAGTCCGAGGGTGGCAGCGCGGTTGGAGATGGCACGGGAAATTTCCGGCAATGATCCGAGAAGAGATTCCATGCCTGCCAGATCAAGCAGGGCTGTGTCGCAGGCGGCATCTTCAACGCAAGGGGAAAAAGATTGAGCGCAGTCGAGCATGGCAGCGTGCGCTGCAGATTCATGGAGCGAAGAACGAGGGCGTAATGCGAGCTCTGCGCATAGTTCGGCTTGGGCTTTGGTCATGCCCGGCGTGATGCCGACGGCCTTGTCATTGACGGCGATTATTTTTTCCAGAGGAGGCTTGCCTTCGAAAATTGCCACAGGGTGAGCGTGCAATTCCGGTTCGGCGCGCAGAGCAGCGGCCACGGGAAAATTCGGCACGTAGATGCAGGCGAAAGGCATGGTGGCATTGCGTCATTTGGTCATTGCGAGGGAGTCATGATCACCCAGCCCACGCGGTTTTGGTTGCGAACACGACAGAGCGAGCGGGTTTGCGTACCAGACGGGAAACAATCAGTTCTGCCGTGATTTCCAACCCGGAAAGCAAGTGAGCGTGTGCAGTTTGTGCAAATTTAGAATCGCAGGCGCAATCTTTCTTTCGTTCCTCCGGGGCTTCCACACCTAACCCACGGCTTAGGCCGGGAGCTACATTCTTTCGCCGCTTCGCAGCTCCCAACTTGAGCAGCATCGAGGAGCAACTTCCGGCTATTGGTTGTTGTTCAATGGTGAGCAGGATTGTGGGAGTGTGTTCGATTGCGCGGCGGAAGCGGAACCATGTGGTCAGCGGGATGCGACGTGCGGCTTGCGGCGGCAGATCGCCGAGATCGAGGACGATCAAACCGAAGCCTCCACTTTCGAGAAGCAGATCGGTGGCGCGCAGGACTTGCTCCAGACGGTGATCGGATTGATGCGAACTGGTGCGCTTGAAGTCGAAAGCAGGTTGAGAGGAAATCCCCACCCATTCGACAAGCTCAGGGCAAGCTTCTCGCTCCCCAGACGCGCGAGAAATGGGGCACCCTTTTTGCTGGGCGTGTGATTTGGGTTTGGGATCATCGCCGCATCGCACCCACAGCAGACGATCGAGGTCGACTCCAGCGGCTTGTGCAGAGTGCGGGTCCAGCACGTCGCTGGCATCTACCACAGCGCAGAATTCTCCTCGGCGAGTGGCGGCGGCGAGGGCGGCCAAAAGCAAGGTGGTGCGCCCCGAGGAAGCGGGGCCGCAGATTTCGGTCAGGCATCCGCGGGGCATGCCGCCGGTCAAGGCGTCGATGGCGGGGATGCCGCTGGAGACCATCTCCGGCGCTGGAGGAATATCAAGCCGGGAAGCCGGGGTGATGTGCGCCAGCCTGGGGTCGGCGGAGGCGAGTTCGGCGGACAGATTGGGGCGGCGGATACGCTGGGGAGGACGAGGCTGGGCGGACGCAGGAGCGAGCTGGGCGGAAGACTCGTTCTCTGGCTCAAACGGCAGGGACACTTCTGGAACTGCTTTGGCATCAAAGACAAAAGGGCGGCTCAAGGCCGCCGACGTGGAAATCACTGCGGAAGACATAAGATCCTCGAAGATTTCAGGGAACGCCGGGGCTGGAGCCGCGGAGGCAGTTTCGCTTTTTATTCGCCTTTTGGGATTCTGCGCTTGCGAGCTTTCCCTTGTCAAGACGCATGAAAGATTTACTTTCCAAATGAACCGAACGTCGACAGATTCGGAACGGATCTGCGCATGGAAAAGGCTAAGAAACTTAATGAATTCTATCGGTTCGAGAATGTTCTAGGCCGATCCTAGACCGGTCACGGAACTTCGGATAGTCGTCCTCAATTCCGGTGAGGTCGGCACTCGCTGCTCACTTCGGCACCCGTCTCACGTCTAAGCGAAACGTCAACGAAATTCACGCACGGTGATCAATCTCTGTTCTTCCATTTCACGTTTGACCGAATTGGCTGCCGATCCCAGCAGCGAAAAAAGGAGCTCCCTATGCACAGAAGTCTGTTTGCCCTGCTAGCAGGTGCCCTCTCTCTAACCAGCGTTTCCCGCGCGCAAACGGCCACCAGCGAAACCCTGATGCTCAATCTGCCTCGGCAGAGCCAGCACGCTGTGGTAACTCAGCGCCTGGGTATCACTGATATCACCGTCAACTATCACCGCCCGCTGGCGAATGGCCGCCAGATCTGGGGTAAAGTTGCGCCTTACGGGCAGGTGTGGCGCGCGGGCGCGAACGAAAATACGACCATTACCTTCACTGATCCGGTCACGATCGAAGGCCAGTCGCTCGACAAGGGAACTTACGGACTGCACATGATCCCAGGAGAAAACCAATGGACAGTGATCTTCTCCAAGAACTCGAGCGATTGGGGCAGCTTCACATACAAGCAGGAGGAAGACGCGTTGCGCGTGAACGTGAAGCCGCAGGCCGCCGACGCCCATGACGCGCTGGCCTATGATTTTGACGAGTTGAAGCCGGATTCCGCTGTTGTCACCATGCGTTGGGACAAAGTTGCGGTGCCGTTCAAAGTCCAGGTCAAGGTGAACGACCTGGTTACTGCCAGCATTCACCGGCAGCTGCACGGGTTCAACCAATACTACTGGGAAGGTTGGGACGATGCGGCGGGCTATCTTTTGGCCAACAAGATCAATCTGGAGGAAGCGCTGAAGTACGAAGATCAGTCGATCCAGTCGGAAGAGCGCTACGACAACCTGCTCAACAAGTCGCACATTCTGGAAGCGATGAACCGTAAGGAGGACGCCACGGTCTACCGCAACAAGGCGCTGGACGCGGCAAGCCCGCTGCAACTCTATTTTTATGCCCGCCAGTTGCAGGGAGAGAAGAAGCAGGACGAGGCGCTGGCAGTTTTTCGGTCGACGGCAAAGAAGTTTCCTGATTACTGGACTTCGCACATGGGCATGGCCCGGGTTTACAGCGCGCAGGGAGACTTTGACAATGCAGTGAAGGAAGTGAAAGTCGCCTTGACAGGAGCGCCGGATTCGAACAAGGCCAACCTGGAAAACTATGTAAAGCGGCTGCAGGCGAAGGAGGATATTAACCGGTAGGAATTGCATGCCGGCGCCGGGCTTCGCCCTGGCTTGGACGGCCGAGGCGGTCGTCGCCACATGGCCATTGCAAATGCCACATAAACAAATAAAATGGGCCAACT
Organism: uncultured Acidobacteriaceae bacterium; assembly: GCA_964539915.1. Classification (GTDB taxonomy): domain Bacteria; phylum Acidobacteriota; class Terriglobia; order Terriglobales; family Acidobacteriaceae; genus Sulfotelmatobacter. The sequence goes on from CAZILJ010000341.1 coordinate 4,910, forward strand.
TTTTGGGCTGGCCCCATTTCTTCCTCTGTCCTCACTCACCAGACTCGGCAGGCGTTGGTTCTGACCATGTGCTGGCCGGCTTTGCAGCCGAACGCCTGATCGAACTCGTGCATATTGGAAAGCACATTGTCGATGCGGAAGATGGGCAAAGAATGCGGATCGGTCGTCACTAACATGCGAGCGACTTCCGGACGCACGTTTGAGCACCACGAGTACGCATTCGACAAAAAGAAGCGCTGCCGGTAGGTCCAGCCATCGGAGCCTTTATCGTCCAGCGATTTGCCCTGTTGTTTTAGAGTGGCTTCCAGAGCGTTCAACGCGAGGTGGATCCCGCCATTGTCAGCGGTATCTTCTCCTTGAGTGAGCAGGCCGTTCTGCTTGATGCCGGCGCCGGCGTCGGGAACTTCCTGCGTGTACTCGTCGGAGATGCACTTACCCCGTTCGTCATACTGGTTGCCGTCGTCCGCAGTCCACCAATCTCGCAGGTTGCCGTGAGCGTCGAACTTGCGTCCCTGATCGTCGAAGCCATGGATGATTTCGTGTCCGATGACCATGCCGATCGCGCCATAGTTCACGGCGTCATCTTTCGCGGGATCGAAGAATGGAGGCTGCAGGATGCCAGCGGGGAAGTTGATGGTGTTCAGCTGCGGATCGTAATAGGCGTTGATCGTCGGGGGCGTCATCGTCCACTCGGAGCGATCGACGGGCTTGCCGATCTTCGCGACCCAGCGCTGAAACTCAAACGTTGAGGCCTCGGAGACGTTCCCGAGATAGCTGCCGCGCCCGATCTTCACGCTGGAATAATCGCGCCAGTGCGCGGGATAGCCAATCTTGTCCTCAATCCCTTTCAGCTTCACCATAGCCTGCTCTTTCGTGGCCGAGGACATCCAACTGAGGCCCTGAATGTCTGCGCCCAGTGCCGTTTCGATGGCGTGAACCATCTGGATGGTGCGGGCTTTGCTTTCCGGCGGGAACGCACGGTCGACGTAGGCCTGGCCAAGGGCTTCGCCAAGATCACGATCGGCGGCCCGAACGCAGCGCCGCCAGCGAGGTTGCTGTTGTTCAGCGCCGGCGAGCGTGCGGGCGAAGAAATCGAAATTCTCATCAACCACTGCTTTATTCAAGAACGGCGCAGCATGGTGAAGCACCTGCCAGCGCAAGTAGCTTTGCCAATGATCGAGAGGCTGCCGAGTGATGAGTTTTTCCTCAGCGCGGAAGAAGTCGGGAGCAGTAACGATGTAGTGATCGCTGGCGGGGGCAGACACCGCTCGCAGATAGGCTTCCCAGTCGATGGAAGGCGTGAGCGCGCGGACTTGTGCCAGGTTCATCTTGTTGTTGACGTTCTTCGGATCGCGGCGTCTGACGTTGTCCATCTGGGCCTGAGCCAATGCCGTCTCGATCTCGATCACGGTGCCGGCGTCGGCCGTGGCCTGCGCTTCGGATTCCCCTGCGAGCCCGAACATCTTCTGGATATGAGCACGGTATTTGGCGAGCAGTTCCTTCGACTTGTCGTCAGTCTTGAGGTAGTAGTCGCGATTGGGAAGGCTCAACCCGCCCTGATCAATTTGCGCAACGACTTTCGAGGCATCGTCGTAATCTTGCTGGCCGGTGAAGCCGAAGAAAGGAGAATTCGTCTGATTATCTTCCTGGATCCAAGCTCCGGGGAACAAATGCTGCAGATGCGCGATCTCTAACGTCAGGTCCTTCTTGGACTTTAGGGCGGCGATGCGATCCAGTTCGGGCTGTACTGGCTTCAGGCCGGCGGCTTCAATGCCGGGTTCGTCCATGCAGGCAGCCCAGTAGTCGCCAAT
>CAZILJ010000342.1:0-2561 GCA_964539915.1 uncultured Acidobacteriaceae bacterium
CAGCCCATCGAAGCCGTGCAGACTAACGAGACGATTTCACTCGCGGATTTCGTGCGCTCGAAAGAAGTGTTTGTGCTGGAAGTCCGCGGCGACTCGATGCAAGATGAGGCCATTCTCGATGGCGACTACGTACTGGTGGAGAAAGCCCGCACTGCCCACAACGGAGACATTGTCGTCGCGCTGGTGGATTCCAGCGATGCAACGCTGAAGCGCTTTTACCGGGAAGGCGACAGCATCCGGCTACAGCCCTCGAACGTGAACATGAAGCCGATCATTGTGCCGGCCGCGTCAGTGGATGTGCAGGGGCGGGTGATCGGGGTGCTAAGGAAGTATTGAGATCAGCTTCTAGCTAACGAACAAGCAGTTGGCATCCAGAATTTTCAACTCACGCTCTAGAGAAAAACAAAAACGCACGCTACCCTGAAGCGTGCGTTGAATAGCTGCGGGCTAGAAGTTCGATGCTTACCCGAGGTGCCTGTTCAGGGCTTGAGCAATCGTGTCCTTCGGCTTGTAGCCCACAATTTGTTCGACAACTTGACCGCCTTTGAACACCAACAACGTGGGTATGCCTGTAACCTTGTAGCGCATCGGGGTGGCGCTGTTGGAATCGACATCCATCTTGCCAATCTTGATCTTGCCCTGATATTCCGCGGCCAACTCCTCGACGATCGGTGCGATAGCGCGGCAAGGGCCGCACCAGGTTGCCCAGAAATCGACCAGTACTGGCTTGTCCGATTTCAAAACATCCTGGTCGAAGTTTGCATCGGTCACTTCGACGATTCCATTCCCTGCGGTTTTTGCTTCGGCACTGCCTGCCACTTTCACGTCACCTGCCATGGGGTTTCTCCTCGTTTGTAAACGTCGCGCTGTCGGCCGACGCTCCAATCGAGCGGCTTTGCCGGGCCCGGCGATCTGTATAAGTGCCTCCCATTGGGAGGGAACTGACTATCGTAACACCCCTATTGGATGCCGGGGGAGGGGTAAAGTCGCAAAAGGAGGCCGCTCGTCATGTGCCAGGACGGCGGGGAGACTCTCAGGGTTCCGGCTGGCTGTCGGGGGCGGAGGGAGAACTGACTGCAGGAGGGGTTTTCTGGCCATCCGGGTTGGGCTTGGTGGCAGGAGTGAGCGACTTGATGTAGCTGACGAGTTGCCAGCGCTGCGGTTCGGGAAGTTTAGACCACACGGGCATGCCGTGGCGTACAACCCCGTTGGTGAGCAGCCAGAAAAGCGCTCCGGGGGCCGCTTGTTGCACTTCGTCGGCGAGCAAGCTTGGGGCTTTCTTGCCGCCCTCGGCCATTTCTCCGTGACACTCTGCGCAATGCAAATCGAACAGTTTGGCACCTGCCGCCACGGCGTCGGGATCTGCTTCCAGGGGATTCGGCCGAGCGATCGCTTTCTGGGGAGCTTTAGCCAGTTCCGCGTAGACCGGGTTGTTTTTTCTGGCCGGCGCGGAGTTCTCGGTCTGTGCCGCGGCTATGCCGAGGGTTAAGAGAAGAACGACAGCGGGGACGGAGACGGTCAGGATGCGGGAGGGGGAAGGCGTTGGCTTTCTCGCGGTGACCCTCAATTCTCTGGAGCCTGTCGTCTTGGTCTTCGCCTTTATCTTTGCGATCATTGCTGTCCTCCGAACGTGCGGCTGAGCGCAGCACCGAAGCCGGAGAATTCGCGGGAGACTCCCCAGCGCAACAAGAAGCGATGGCTGTTGTCGTTCAGTCCGAAGCCGGGCGAGAGGCGCAGGGTCCAGTCGGAGGGCAGGTTCCAGGCGAGTACCGGAGCCAGGTAGTGAGAGGTGTCGTTGAGACCGAAACTATGGCGGTCTCCGAGGCCGCCGTACATTTCGACTCCGGCTATGAAATTCTCGGCACAGAAGCTACACCGCTGGGGGGAAGCTTTTAGAGCCCAAGGACGGCTGGCGCCGATGGCGTAGCCGAACTCCCAGGGACTGCCTCCTGTGAGGTTCTTGGTGGCGATAGTGTTTTCGGCAACATTCCAGCCCTGGAATGTCCTTGACAGTAGCAGCTTGAATTCCAGTTCGTGATCGTGCTCCCGGCGGGCATTAGCATTCGGGACGGCGTAGTCCGCTTCAACGTCGTGTCCTTCCACTTCCTTCATGATCTTGTCCGCTCCGTTGATGTTTTCGAATTCCACATACAGAACCGGATTGATGAAGTGCTCGTGCTTGAACGGCCGGAAGCGATTCTCAAAGCGAGTGCCGGTGAACACCGAACTGTCTCCAAACGTGCTCTGCCCACTCAAGTAGACTTCCGTGGTCCACCACGCGGTCACTCCGTATTCAAACTCCATCCAGTACGCGTGATAGTTGGGCCCGCCACGCTGCGTTCCCAGCGTCGAAAAGTATTCGATTTCCAGGCTCCCCGGTTCTTCCAGGTAATGGTCGTACGCCACGATGTAAGGGTTGTCCTGCGCGTGAGAACTCCTCGCATTGAAAAACGAAAATGCCGCAATCAACATTGGCCAGAAAAATTTCCGAACCTCACCAATTTTCACGTTCATTCTCCGGAGTTCACTCAATATCCGACTGTGTGGGTCGCATATTGAAT
>CAZILJ010000343.1:0-6370 GCA_964539915.1 uncultured Acidobacteriaceae bacterium
GCCAGAGAAGCCATGTCGCACTAATGATCAATGCGATGGAGGTAATCTGGAAGTAGTAATGCACCGGCAACAGCGGAATATGGAGATAGACGGCGAAGACCTGATGCAGGACAGTGCCGGTAAGTAACCAGGCGGGACCGGAAACCGAACGCCAGTTGGCGACTTCCAACTGCCCGCGTCGCTGCGCCCACCGACGAACCGGAATCTCCAGCACCGCCAGCAACAGCCAGCCGAGCGCCGCGGCCACAGGCACCGCGACCAGTAAAGCCAGAAACTGCCACAGAGGCATGCCTGCAAACTGATGTTTGACCAGCACGTTCGGAAGCCGGCTTTCAACTTGGCGCGCCTGAACTTGATCGTAAAGCGCGGGGATTTTGGCAAGAGTGTCGGAGGAGACGAGCCAGATTCTGCCTGCGCTCGCATCCGATACACTCACCAAATCCAAGTCCGCGTCGACATCACCCGATGACAGGACGCCAAGTTTCTGTCGGCCCAGTGGAACGCCTTCCTGAGGAATTCCTTCGGCCTGAGTAAAGTTGTTGAACCGACCGGTGAACGCGCGGTCCAGAACAACTTTCAGCTTGGCGGCCAACTGTTCGCCCTCGGACTGGCGGCGCGCAGCGCTCATCTGCAGGTATTGCGCGGCAATTCCATAGTCGCCAGACTGCGCAGCCTGCAAGAAGCCAAGCATCGTTCCAGACGGAGTTGTCCGTCCGAGAGGATCTACCGGTGCGCTGGCAGCGGTTGTTCTGGTCGCCGACGAGGGCAGAGTTTGGCTGAGTGCGGCCCGCGCGGGACTCAGGCAAACTCCAATGCAGATTGCCCAAACGAGTGGGGCTCTGGAAACCGGGGACATCCGTGCTCTGGCCGGGCGTCGTTCCGGCCCGCATGCGTTGCCAAGAAATCGAAGCATGAGAGCCCTCATTGTATCGAAACGTTCTGGAGAGGTCTGAACGACGGACGCGGCGAGAGGCAGTAGACTATCCGCGCTTGGGCCGGTAAATGTGCGTGCTGGTACCGTAGAATACCTCGGCGGATTCCATTACCGTTTCTGAAAGCGTAGGGTGAGGATGAATCGTCATCGCCACGTCGCTGGCGAGCGCAGCCATTTCGATAGCCAGCACACCTTCCGCAATCATCTCGCCGGCGCCCGCACCCACGATCCCTACCCCGAGCACGCGTTCGGACAGCGGGTCGATGAGGAGTTTTGTCATGCCTTCGGGACGATCCAGAGTGACGGCGCGTCCTGACGCGGCCCAGGGAAACTTCGCAACTTTGATCTCGCGATTTTCTTTTTGCGCCTGCGTCTCCGTTAAGCCGCACCAAGCGACCTCGGGATCCGTGAAAACCACTGCCGGAATGGCATTTGGCTCGAAAGCCACTTTGTGCCCCGCAATCGCTTCGACCGCGACTCGGCCTTCGTGCGAGGCTTTATGCGCGAGCATCGGCTCGCCGACCACATCGCCGATCGCGTAGATCGACGGATCATCCGTCTGCAATTGCTTGTTGACCTGAATGAAACCGCGCGGGCCTAGTTTCACGCTCGTCTTGTCGAGACCCTGAATTTCGGAGTTGGGTTTCCGGCCGACCGAAACGAGAACTCGATCAAACACCTTCTCCTGCTCTTTGACGTCGGACCCTTCGAAGATGGCGCGAATGCCGCTGCCTTCGTCTTTCACCGACGCCACGGTGGTGTTGAGAAGGATTCCGTCGAACAGTTTTTCCAGCCGCTTGTGGAGTGGAACCACCAGATCACGATCTGCGCCGGGAAGAAGCCCAGGAAGCATCTCCACCACCGTCACACGTGTGCCCAGCGCGGCATAGACCGACCCAAGTTCGAGACCGATATATCCACCGCCAACGACCAGAAGACTACCCGGAATGTCTTCAAGATTCAGGGCGCCGGTGGAATCCATCATGCGAGCTGTTTCAAGCTGCAAAGTCGGAACGATCGCAGGCCGTGAGCCAGTCGCAATGACGATGCGATCGAAGCTGAGCGACTCTTGCGAGCCATCGGTTTTCGTAACCCGAAGCGTCGTAGAATTCTCAAACGCCGCCCGTCCCCGGACGTAATATACCTTGCGCTGTTTCGAAAGCACGCCCAGCCCGCCGGTGAGCTTCTTAACGACGTTTTCTTTCCACGAACGCAAGCGCGCCAGATCGATCTTGGGCGCTGCAAATTCGATCCCCCAATCCTTGGACTGATGCGACTCTTCCAGCAGCTTGGCTACGTGGAGCAGCGCCTTCGACGGAATGCAGCCGCGATAGAGGCAGACTCCGCCGGGGTTCAACTCCGGATCGATGAGCGTGACCCTCATGCCGAGATCGGCCGCAAGAAATGCGGCTGCGTATCCGCCAGGACCGCCGCCGACCACTGCAATATTCAAGGATTGCGATTCAGTCATTGGGAATGGATGAGTTTCCAAGCTTCAAGGTTTCACGGTTGTAACCACTAGCGCTATCCGCAAGAGCATCGGAAGCTGAGACCTTGTCACCTTGAACTCGAAACTCGCAGCTCGCAGCTTTCCTACCCCTGCACCGACAGCAAGAACGGCTGCTCAAACGCTTCCGCGATCCATCGCAAGAAGCGTGCCGCATCGGCCCCGTCAATCAAGCGGTGATCATAGGAGAGCGAGAGCGGCAGAATCAGTCGCGGCTCAAATTTGCCATTGATCCACTCGGGCTCCATGCGCGAGCGCGAAAGCCCCAGAATCGCCACTTCTGGGAAATTCACGATGGGCGTAAAGCCAATGCCGCCAATGCCGCCCAGATTGGTAATGGTGAAGGTCCCGCCCTCCATATCGGCGGGCGTAAGTTTTTTATCGCGGGCTTTCTTGGAGAGCTGCGACAACTCAACCGCCAGCTCGACAATGTTCTTCTTGTCGACCTCGCGGATCACCGGAACCAGCAGGCCGCGGTCTGTATCCGCCGCCACGCCGATGCTGATGTATTGTTTGTAGACGATCGCTTCCTTCTCGATGTCGATGCTGGCGTTGAATTGCGGAAAGACTTTGAGAGCCGCGGCGCATACTTTCAAGGCGATCGCCGTTATAGTCATCTTGCCGCCCGCTTCTTCAGCTTTCGGGGCAAACCGCGCGCGCAGCTGCTCAAGCTCTGTAATGTCGGCGCGGTCGTGCTGGGTGACGTGCGGAATCGTGTTCCACGATTCGGCCAGATGCTCGGCCGTCTTGCGGCGCACTCCGCGCATCGAGACCCGCTCAACCTTGCCCCACTTGGCGAAGTCCGGCAGATGGGGCTGCGCGAAATGTCCGGCGCGTGGCGGTGCCTGGGCTGCGGTCGCAGCAGCCGACAGCAAGCCTTTCGCACAGGCCTTAACGTCATCCTCGCTGATGCGGCCGCCTGGACCGGTTCCCTTTACTTCGTAGATGTCGACGCCGACCTCGCGGGCAAGTCTCCGTACGTGCGGTGCGGCGGGAATGGCCTGGCGGTTTTCAGTGCCGGCAACTTTGCCCAGTTGCGCAGGCATGCTGAACTGCGGCTCGGCCGGAGCATGTGGCTGATCGGGCGGTAGGGCTTGTTCCTCGGTCTTGCCTTCGGCACGGATCGCTGCCTGGAACGCCAACCGTGCCCCATGCTGTCCGGAAACATGCTCCACGGGCACGTTGCGGGAGCGCCCAGTCTCTGCTTGAGCCGATGCTCCGCCCTCCAGGGTGAAGATCACCTGCCCAACTTTGACCTTCTCGCCCTCCTTTACGTTGACGTCTTTTACGACTCCGCTAACCGACGACGGCACCTCGATCACGGCCTTGTCGGTTTCCAACTCCATCACCGGCTGCCCTTCGGAAACCTTGGTGCCGGGGGAGATCATCAGACGAACCAGCTCGCCTTGAGAAATATTTTCTCCCAGTTCGGGGAGTTTGAATTCGCTGGCCCCGGACCCCGCGACAGGAGTGGAAGGAGCGGCGGTTGCCGGCGCAGGCGGCTTCGGCGCCGAAGAGGAGGGGGCGGACGTAGACTCCGGTTGAACCGGTGCAGCCGCTGGCACACTTGTTGCTGGTGCGAGCGCACCCTCGGCTTGCTTAGCAGGTTCTGGAGAATCCTTCGCACCGGCTCCGTTACCCTCGGCACCGTCCACTGTAAAGATCACCTGCCCGACTTTGATCTTGTCGCCCTCTTTGACTCGAATTTCCTGCACGGTCCCGCTCACCGACGAAGGCACTTCCACGACTGCCTTGTCCGTTTCAAGTTCCATGACCGACTGGCCAGCGCTCACACTTGCTCCTGGCTCTACCATCAGGCGAACAAGGTCACCCTGCTCGATGTTCTCTCCCAGCTCCGGAAGTTTGAATTCAATCACCGCGTCGTTCCTTTTCTAAGATCTTGATTTAGAGATCGCGATTCTGTTCATGCACAGCCTGTCGATCGGTTCGAATTTGATCAACTGATCGCCGGATTCGCTTTTTCGGGATTAATCCCGAGTTCTTGAATCGCGCGCTTCACCATGTCGGTACCGATTTTCTTCTCCCGGACGAGCGCCGTGAGCGTGGCCAACACGATGTGCTTAGCGTCGACCTCGAAGAAGTCGCGCAATGCCGCTCGCGCTTCGCTTCGTCCGAAACCATCGGTTCCGAGCGACACCAGTTGTCCAGGAACCCATTTTCCCAGGCTTTCAGGCAGGACCTTCATGTAATCGGAAGCTGCGATGAACGGTCCCGGCGCATCCTTCAAAGTCTGCGTAACGTAGGGAACTTTCGCCGCCTCTGTGGGATGCAACATGTTCCAGCGTTCGCAGTCATTGCCGTCGCGATAGAGCTGTTTGTAGCTGGTGACGCTCCACACATCGGCTCCGACGCCATACTTCTCTTCAAGAATCTGCTGTGCCTTCAGCACTTCATACATAATCGTGCCGCTGCCCAGCAGTTGAGCGCGTAGCTTGGAGTCGCTCTTGCTGGATGACTTGAACTTGTACAGACCCTTCAACACTCCTTCGCGAACATTCGGATCCGCCGGCATTCCGGGCATGGGCAGCGGCTCGTTGGTGACCGTCAGATAGTAGAAAATGGACTCCTGATCAACATACATCCGCTTGATGCCATCCTGAATAATGATGGCAATCTCGTAAGCGAACGCCGGGTCGTAGGCAAGCAGGTTCGGCACCGGAAGTGCGAGCACATGGCTGTGACCGTCCTGGTGCTGCAGGCCTTCGCCTGCCAGCGTGGTGCGCCCCGCCGTGCCTCCCACGAGAAACCCGCGGCAGCGCATGTCGGCTGCGGCCCAAATCAAATCGCCGATCCGTTGAAAGCCGAACATCGAGTAATAAATAAAGAAGGGAATGGTATTGATTCCGTGGTTGGCATACGCGGTACCAGCCGCGATGAACGAGCACATCGATCCGGCCTCGGTGATGCCTTCTTCCAGAATCTGCCCGTTCTTCGCTTCTTTGTAGTAGAGCAGCGTATCCATGTCGACCGGTTCATAGTTCTGACCCACGCTGGAGTAGATTCCGACCTGGCGGAACAACGCTTCCATGCCGAACGTGCGGGCTTCGTCGGGAACGATGGGCACGATCAGCTTGCCGAGTTCGGGATCGCGCAGCAACTTCGCCAGCAGTCGCACGAACACCATGGTGGTCGAGACTTCGCGTCCGTCGGTGCCTTTGTGAAATTCTTCGAAGTGCGAGTTGGGCACAGATTTTAGCGCCGCTGCCCGCACTTTGCGTGTCGGCATATATCCGCCAAGTTGCTGGCGGCGCGCCTGCATGTATTTGATTTCCGCGCTCTCGTCGGACGGCCGGTAAAACGGCGCCTCGTGCAGTTCGTCATCGGGGATTGGAATTCCGAAGCGCGAGCGGAACATTTGCAACTCATCTTCGTTCAATTTCTTTTGCTGGTGCGTGATGTTCTTGCCTTCCCCCGCTTCACCCAGTCCGTAGCCCTTGATCGTCTTGGCCAGGATGACTGTCGGTGCGCCGGTATGATCGAAGGCGCAGCGGTAAGCCGCATGCACCTTGATCGGATCGTGTCCGCCCAGCCGCATGCGCGCCAGTTGATCGTCGGAAAGGTGCTCGACCATCTTCAGCAGCCGGGGATCGGTGCCGAACAAGTTTTGCCGGAAATAAGCCCCGCTCTCTACAAAATACTTCTGATATTGCCCGTCGCTGATTTCCCCCAGTCGCTTGACCAGCAGGCCATCGCGGTCGTTCTGAATAAGGTTGTCCCAGTCGGAGCCCCAAATGCACTTAATGACGTTCCAACCAGCGCCGCGGAAAATCGCCTCCAGTTCCTGAATGATTTTTCCATTGCCGCGCACCGGGCCGTCGAGCCGCTGCAAATTGCAGTTGACGACAAAGATCAGGTTGTCGAGTTTTTCGCGCGAAGCCAGCGTGATGGAACCGAGCGATTCAGGTTCG
>CAZILJ010000344.1:0-2212 GCA_964539915.1 uncultured Acidobacteriaceae bacterium
GATCCGGTAAACCCGAAGATCGAGGAATCCACGAGAGAGCATGCAAAGACGGTCCAGACAAAAATAGGCGCTGGCATGATGGATGAGCGCAGGTTTGCGCAGGTGTCGCGCCGGGAACTGCTCAAAGTCGCACCCGTGCTCGCGTTGGGTGCCTTTGCCATTCCGAGCTTTCAGGCAGCGCTCCTGAAGAAGGGGCTGCGGTTCAGTGATTGGGCTTCAGAGCGGCTCGTCCGCCGCGGCCATCTGGCTCCGACGTTTGCCGATGCGCAGGTGACACCGTTCGAGAAGTTTCCGATCAACGGATACGATGTCGACGATCCCGGAGTGATTTTTGAAAATTGGTCTTTGACGGTAAGCGGCGCGGTCAAAAAGCCCGGCGACTACAAGTTAGCGCAGATACAGGCTTTGCCGCGGATTCGCCAGAACACCCGACACATTTGCGTCGAAGGGTGGGACGTGATTGGCCGCTTCGGCGGCGCGAGGCTGTCTGAGTTTCTCAGCATGACCGGCGCCGACACGTCTGCTCGATACCTTGCCTTGACCTGCGCGGACGACTACTACGAAACGCTGGACATGGCCACCGCGCTGCATCCGCAGACCTTGCTCTGCTACGAAATGTATGACCAACCGCTCACTCGTCCCCACGGCGCGCCGCTGCGGTTGAACATTCCGACAAAAATTGGCTACAAGCAGGCAAAGTATCTGACGGATATAAAAGTCACGAATGTTGTCGAAAAAGTCGGGTACTGGGAAGACCAGGGATATTCATCGTTCTACGGGTTGTGAGATTTGTAGCGCCGCCACCTGCCGGCTGGCGCGAGGGCATCTTGTCCTCGGAGTGGGGCGGCGGAACCGCCGCCACGCCAGCCACCCGGACGGTGGCGCTACTCGGGGAGACTCGCGCATGAGTGGAGCTGTCATCGAGATCGTCCGGACCAAGGACAAGGAAACTGAGACCGTCGCCAGAGCGGTGTATGAACATCCGTTGCCGGTTCGCCTATGCCATTGGTTGAATGCGATTTCGCTGTTGGTCATGGTCGGCAGCGGTCTGCAGATTTTCCGCGCCTTTCCCAGTTTTGGCGCCAAGATTCCGCAGAAAGACTTACTGAACTGGCCGAAGGCGTTTGCGATCGGAGGATGGCTGGGCGGGGCGCTCGAATGGCACCTCACGTTCATGTGGATCTACATCGCGACCGGGCTGATCTACCTCGTCTATCAACTCTTCAGCGGAAATTACCGCCAGGTTTTGTTTGGGCGCAGAGATATCCCTGGTGTGTGGCCGATGGTGAGACATTATTTCTTTTTCGGGCCGAAGCCGGCCGCGCGTGAAGCCTATAACCCGCTGCAAAAACATGCTTACACGGCAGCGATCGGACTGGGCGTGCTCTCGGTTCTGACCGGGCTCGCGGTTTGGAAGCCGGTCGAGTTTTCCTGGCTGGCGTGGATGATGGGGGGATTTCATTGGGCGCGGTTGTGGCATTTCCTGGTGATGTGGGCGATTTTGGGATTCGTCTTCGGACACCTCGTGATGGTGCTTCTGCACGGCTGGGATAATTTTGTTTCCATGTTGACGGGTTGGAAGAAAGATCCGGAGTACTGACGAGCGGACCGAGAAAAGATGTCTGAAGCGAATGTTGTGCTTCACAACCCGGATCAGGCTGGGACGACGCGCGAACGGGATTTGATCGCGCGGGTGCAACGCGGGCAGAACGAATTGTTTTACGAGTTGGTCCGGCCTTATGAACGGCGGGTCTATGCGGCTGCGCTCGCGATTCTGCGGAACCAGACCGATGCGGAAGATGTGGCTCAAGAAGCGGTACTGAAGGCGTTTGCCAATATTCGGCAGTTTCGCGCGGAGGCCCGTTTCAGCACGTGGCTGATTCAAATCACAGTGAACGAGGCGCTGATGCGGCGCCGAAGGGAGCGAGTGGTGGTGATGGAAGGCATCGACGACCGGCGTGACGAAGAAAGCGATTACGCGCCGCGAGACTTTGCCGACTGGCGCGAGGTTCCCTCCGAGGCGCTGGAGCGCAAGGAAGTTCGGCAGAAGCTGGCCGATGCGTTGGCATCGCTTGACCGCAAGTATCGCGAAGTCTTCGTCATGCGCGACATGGAGCAGTTGAATATTCAGGAGACCGCCGAGGCGCTGGGAATTTCCGTCGCGTCGGTCAAGACACGGCTGCTGCGGGCGCGGCTGATGTTGCGGGATTTG
>CAZILJ010000345.1:0-2277 GCA_964539915.1 uncultured Acidobacteriaceae bacterium
TCGCGACTGGCATCCCGTGGGCGTCATCGAGTACGGCTACGTTGCACCCGATCCGCTCGATCCGGACGTGATCTATGGGGGCGGCAGAACCGAAGTGTCCAAATTCCACTGGTCGACCGGGCAAGTGCAGAACGTCACGCCAATTCCGCTGCGCAGCCCAAAATACCGCACCAACCGCACCGAACCGCTGATGTTCTCCCCCGTAGATCCGCACCTGCTCTACTTCGCGAGCAACGTGCTGTTCCAAACCATCAATGGCGGCAATTCGTGGGAAACCATCAGCCCGGACCTGACTCGCGAGAATCCCGGCGTGCCCGCGAGCGTGGGCGCGCTCGTTCCCAAGGGAGCCGAAAAACAGCGTGGCGTGATCTATGCACTGGCGCCTTCGTTTAAGACCGTAAACACTGTCTGGGCCGGTACCGACGACGGAAAACTCTGGATTACTCGAGACGCCGGAAAGAATTGGGCGGACATAACTCCCAACGAACTCACTGCATGGAGCAAGGTCACACAAATTTCAGCCTCGCATTTCGACGATGCGACTGCCTATGCTTCCGTGAGCCGCTTTCGCATTAACGATGTTCGCCCCTACATCTATCGCACCCACGATGGCGGAAAAACCTGGAAGCTGATTACCGCGGGGTTGCCTGACTTCGGGCCCGTGGACACCGTACGCGAAGATCCTATCCGCAAGGGTTTGTTATTTGCCGGCACCGAAAACGCGGTCTGGGTTTCGTTCGACGACGGCGATCACTGGCAATCTCTGCAACTGAATCTGCCGCACACGTCCATGCGCGATCTCTGGATTCATGAAAATGACCTGATCGTTGCGACGCACGGGCGCTCGTTCTGGATTCTCGATGACCTCGCGCCTCTGCGTGAGGCATCGGCAGCGCTTGCGAACTCCGTCCATGTTTTTCCCCCGGCGCCCGCCTATCGGGTTCAGCGCGACACCTACACCGACACGCCCCCTCCTCCGGACGAGCCTGCCGCAGACAATCCGCCGGATGGCGCAATCCTGGATTACTATTTGCCGGCGCCGTCTTCTGCAGTCACGCTCGAGATTCTGGATTCGCAAGGACATCTCGTACGGCGCTACGCCAACACCGACAAGCCCGAAGTCAGTGAGGAGGAATTGCAGAAGCAGTTGATTCCCCTGTACTGGGTGCGCAAGCCCCGTCAACTTTCGACCGACGCGGGCATGCACCGCTGGGTTTGGGATTTGCACTACCCCGCACCGGCGTCCGCGCGCCACGATTATCCGATCTCCGCAATCCCCGATGACACACCCCGTTACCCTCTCGGCCCTACGGCTCTGCCCGGCAACTATTCGGTCCGACTCACGGTAGACGAAAAAACTTCGACCGCGCCACTGACGATCAAGATGGACCCGCGCGTGAAAATTTCATCGGAAGCCCTTCAGAAGAAATTTGAGGTTGAGACGCGCGCCGCTTCCATCATGAGCGAATCCGCAAAGGCCCTTGTGCAGGGCGGCTCGATTCGCACTCAACTGGAGAAGCTAAGCGCACAAAACAACGCCTCGACCAAAGAAGCGATCGAAGGGTTCGACAAAAAGCTGAGCGCGCTGCTCGGCGCTCCTGGCGGATTCTTCGCGCCTCCCTCTCAGGAGGTCACGCTTGGCCGCGTCAACGGACAGGCAGGCACACTCTACATGCAAGTCTGGCAGGCCGATGCCGAACCAACCTCTTCTCAAATGGAAGCTCTCTCCGCGACCCACCGTGACAGCGCCGATGTGATGAAGCGTTGGAGCGACTTCAAGAACACGGACCTGCCCGCATTGAACCGTCTGCTGCGGGAGTCCAAGGTCCCCGAGGTCCAGTTGGAGGCAAATTTGCCTCAGGAGGAATCTCAGGCCGACCAAGAATAACCAACCTGGCGCGGCCGCCCCCGCCCGCGTGACCTATAAACCTTCAACGGCTCTGTGCAACTCCGCCGCAATGGTTTGCGGATCCGTGCCGGGCCGGAATTTCACCGGCTCGCCGATTCGGACCCGGATCGTCCGCGGCTTCGCGAACCTCTTGCCAGCCTGCTTCAGTTCAAACAGTCCGTCGATCCGCATCGGTAAAACTGGAACACCCAGTTTGGAAGCGAGCAAACCAATCCCCGCGCGAAACGGATTCATCTTCCCATCGGTCGTGTGCCTTCCTTCGGGAAATATCAGCACGCTGTAACCGCGATCGACCGCTTCCCCGGCGTAAGCGAAGCTCCGACGGAAACCGGCCTCGCGCGGGAGCGGAAATAAATTCAGTAGCGAGA
>CAZILJ010000346.1:0-6272 GCA_964539915.1 uncultured Acidobacteriaceae bacterium
ATCTCGACCTTCGCCAACGACGGAGTATGGGTCGCGCCGCGCATCGTTGCTGGAACCGTGCAGCCCAGGGGAACGCCGCAGACGGTCGCGTTTCATCCCGGCGCGTCGCATCGCGTGATTTCTTCTTTCACGGCCGCTGAAATGCGCTCCATGATGCAGAAAGTCGTGCTTGAAGGCACCGGCCGCAAAGCGATTCTCGAAGGCTACAGCTCGGCGGGCAAGACCGGCACCGCGCAGAAGGTCGATCCGGCCACGGGAGTCTATTCGAAGACAAAATACATCGGATCGTTTGCCGGATTCGCTCCGGTGAACAATCCCCAGATCGTGGTCGCAGTGATTCTCGACTCGGCTGTCGGACTCCACCAGGGCGGCCAGATCTCAGCGCCAGTGTTCCGCCGCATCTCGCAGCAGGTACTCGAGTACCTCCACGTGCCGCATGACATGCCACTGGCCCCACAGCATCAGCTGTTGCTGGCGAAGACGAAAGACAAGGATTTGGAAGAAGGCACTCCCGATCATCCGGGCGAGACTTTGGAGACCGCGGAAGTGAACGGCGATACATCCGCATCGACGAAGCCCAGTGTGGCGCGGGCGCCCACGCCCGCGAGTGCCGGCGGCGAGGCAAACGTTGTGCAAGCGGCAATGCGGGAGCCCGTCACGCCTGATCCGGCTAATGCAGTGGGCAGCCAAGAAGTTCCCGCCAAGCCACCGGATGCAGCAGCCTCGACGCAATTAAAATTGCCTTCTACTGGAACCGTTGTCCTCGACGTCGAGCAAGGCGGCATCGAAGTGCCGACGTTCGTAGGCAAGACCGTCCGCGGCGCCGTTGAGTCAGCCCAGGACATCGGCCTGGAGCTCGATGCCGTTGGCAGCGGTGTCGCCCGGCAGCAGTCTCCCCCCGCCGGCACGCACGTGGCCGCAGGGGCTCGGGTAACCGTCCAGTTCGGGAGATAAACTCAAAATCCTAACTAACAGAGGACACAGGGTTACACCGAGGAAGCCCTAATCCTCTGTGTTCCTCTGTGCCCACTGCGGTAAAGCCTCTTTCGTTTGACCCGCAGAAAAACCGCGTGATACGGTAATCAGTCACACCTATCCCGGCAGGCCAGCCACTGCCCGCTGATTGAGGTTTATTTTGTCTTCGGTTGAGGCGACGCCAGCCATCCGCAAAACTGCCTTAAACACCGTCCACCGCCAGATGGGTGCGAAGATGGTGGAATTCAACGGCTGGGACATGCCAGTGGAGTATCCTGCGTCACTGGGCGGCGGAATCATTTCCGAGCACATGGCTGTGCGCACCGGCGTAGGCATCTTCGACGTCAGCCACATGGGAGACATTCGCCTGGCCGGGAAGCAGGCGCTGGCCGCGGTGCAGCACATCTCCATGAATGATGCGTCGCGGCTGGCTGTCGGCCAGGCGCAGTACTCCGCGCTGCTTTATCCCCAGGGAACCTTTGTCGACGACGTAATCGTCCACCGCCTCGCTGAGGACGAGTATCTTCTCGTCATCAACGCCGGCACGCGCGAGAAAGATTTCAGCTGGGTGCGTGACAACACAGGCCAGTTCGACTGTGCCGTCGAGAATCTTTCAGACGATTACACCCAGATTGCGATCCAGGGACCGAAGGGAGTCAATCTGCTGCAGAAGCTCACTGACGCCGATCTTAGCTCCGTAAAGTTTTACTGGGTGACGCGTGGCCAGGTCTGCGGACTGAACAATATCCTGATGGGCCGCACCGGGTACACGGCCGAAGACGGCTTTGAGATTTACGTCCCCGCCGATGAAGCGACCAGCGCACGTGTGTGGAATGAAATTCTGGTGGCGGGTAAGGAATTTGGCGTCGTTCCTTGCGGACTCGGAGCGCGCAACACGCTGCGTCTCGAAGGCAAGCTTCCGCTTTACGGCCATGAGATTTCCGATACGATTAATGTCTGGGAAGCGGGCCTCGACCGCTTCTGCAGGGTGGAGAAGGCGGAATTCGTAGGCCGGGGCGCGCTCGAGAAAGCGAAAGCCGCGGGCGTGAAGCGAACATTGGTCGGCCTGGAAATGGTGGAACGAGGCATCGCCCGCGATGACTACAAAGTGCTCGACGACAGTGGCCGCGAGATCGGCTGCGTAACCAGCGGATCTCCCGCGCCGTTCCTGAAGAAGAACATCGCATTGGCATATGTGCCGGTGGAATTCGCCGCAGTAGGCTCGGCAGTGAAGGTAGAGGTTCGCGGTCAAGGCGTGGGAGCGGTTGTGGTGCCGACGCCGTTTTACAAGCGCCCGAAGAAGAGCGCTTAACCACAGAGTACAAAGAGCAGCACTGAGGATTTCGCTAGGAGCTAGAAGCTTTTATGGCCTACCCCGCAGATCGCAAATACACAAAAGAGCACGAGTGGATTCAGGTGAACGGAACTACCGGCACGATTGGCATCACGGACTACGCGCAACAGTCCCTGGGGGACATTGTGTTCGTCGAGACCCCGAAAGTGGGCGCGGAACTCACCGCCGGCAAAACGTTTGGAACTGTCGAGTCGGTGAAAGCCGTCTCGGACTTGTTCGCTCCCGCGTCCGGTACCGTGACCGAGGTCAACGATGACCTGGCCGCATCGCCCGAGAAGGTAAATAAAGATGCGCACGGTTCGTGGATGGTGAAGATCACACTGAAAAATCCGAGTGAACCGGATCGCCTGCTCTCGGCCGCGGACTACGAGAAATTTGTAGCTGAAGAGGCAGGACACTAGAATTGCAGGACACTAGAATTAAGGATCTGCGATTTCAGACTGCAGGCTGGGGGGCCAGTCAACCGGCACCCAGAAAGACCGCAAATCGGCAGCGGCAATCCAGAATTTGGCTCCAATTTGCTCATGACTCAAACCGCAGCACGGCGCTCACAATCCGAAACACCTCCGGAAACATCTATATAACTCCTTATGCGCTATTTGCCTAAATCGCCAGCCGACCGCGAAGCCATGCTGAAGGCAATCGGACTTCGTTCGGTCGACGATCTGTTTGCGCCCATTCCGGCTGAGTATCGGCTGACCCGCGATCTGAACATTCCGCGCCAGATGGCCGAATCGGAAATCGTCAACTTCTTCCGCCAACGATCGCGCGAAAACGGCGAAGACTACACCAGCTTTCTGGGTGCTGGCGCTTATTTCCATTACCGTCCCGTCATCATTGATTCGTTGATCTCGCGTGGCGAATTCTTGACCGCGTACACGCCGTACCAAGCCGAGATTTCCCAAGGCACGCTGCAATCCATCTTTGAATTCCAGACCATGATCTGCGAACTGACTGGCATGGAAGTGGCGAATGCCTCCATGTACGACGGCTCAACGGCAGCAGCCGAAGCTGTGATGATGGCGGTGCGCCTCACGGGCAGACGGTCGGTGGTGGTAGCGCGCAGCCTGCACCCTGAGTACCGCGAGGTCCTCGCGACTTACGCGACCCATCAGGGCATGCCGCTATTGGTCGCCGGTTTCACCGACGATGGCCGGCTCGACCTGAAAGAACTGGAGAAGTCGATCACTCCTGAAACCGCGTGCGTCCTGCTGCAGTCACCGAACTTCTTCGGCACGATCGAAGACGTCGATGCGCTTGCCGAGATCGTCCACAAGCGCGGCGCGATGCTGGTGGTCTCGATCGCGGAAGCAGTCTCGCTCGGAATCGTGGAACCCCCGCGTCAAGCAGACATCGTCGCTATGGAGGCGCAGTCTTTCGGCGTGCCTCTCGGATTCGGCGGTCCCTATTGCGGTGTCATCGCCACGCGTGAGAAATATGTGCGCCAAATGCCCGGGCGACTCGTGGGACAGACTGTCGATAAGCAGGGTAGACGCGGCTTCGTGCTCACGCTTGCGACCCGCGAACAACACATCCGGCGCGAAAAGGCGACGTCGAACATCTGCACCAACCAGGCGCTGGTAGCGCTGATGGTCAACATCTTCATGAATGTGTACGGTAAAGTGGGTCTCAGAGAATTAGCCAAACAAAATCTTGCGAAGACGGCCTACGCAGCATCGCAGTTCGCTAAGCACGGCAAGGTCCTGTTTGACGGCGCGCCTCGCTTCAATGAGTTCGTGGTGCAAACCACCGAAGATCCCTACGCCATTAACGTCCGTTTGCTTGGGCACAAGGTGGTCGGCGGCCTGCCGCTGAAGAAGTTCTATCCCGAACTGGGGAACACCGCCTTGTGGTGCTGTACCGAGTTGACTACGCGCAGTGCGATCGATACTGCCGTGGGAGTGGTCGCCGAAAGCGAGCGTTCGGTGCGACCCGCCAGAGAAGAAGCGGAAGAGGTGGCGCGATGAAGCACACGCCTCGCAAGGCGACGCTCCAGGTCAACCAAAATGAGGGACTGATCTTCGAGAAATCATCAGCCGGGAAGGCCGCCTGGAAGTTGCCTCCCCTCGACGTGCCGGAAGCAGATACCGCCAAACTTCTGGGCGCCTCGGAAAGAAAAGATCTCGGCAACATGCCAGAAGTGAGCGAGATCGAAATTATCCGCCATTTCACCCGTCTTTCCACGTGGAACTACGCCATCGACCTTGGCATGTATCCTCTGGGTTCCTGCACCATGAAGTACAACCCGAGGGTGAATGAGGCGGTTGCGCGTGTAGAGGGAATCGCGAACGGTCACCCCTACCAACCCGAATCGATTTCCCAGGGTGCGCTGTACATCATCAAGACTCTGAGCGAGCAACTGATCGAAATCACCGGAATGGATGCGATCACGTTGCAGCCCGCCGCCGGTGCGCACGGCGAGATGACCGGCCTCCTGATGGTTCGCGCGTATCACGAATCCAAAGGGAACGCCCGCAAGAAGATCCTGATTCCAGATTCTGCCCACGGGACCAATCCAGCCACGGCAGCGATGGTGAACTATGCCGTAGAGAATCTGAAGTCAGACTCGAGGGGCATGGTCGACATCGCTGCGCTCGCGTCGCAGATGAACGAAGATGTCGCGGCGCTCATGCTGACCAACCCCAACACCTTGGGCGTATTCGAACAACAGATCCACAAGATTGCCGACATTCTTCACGCCAAAGGCGGCCTTCTCTACATGGACGGCGCCAACATGAATGCTCTGGTCGGCAAGGTGCGTCCGGGAGATTTCGGCGTCGACGTCATGCACCTCAACCTTCACAAGACTTTCTCAACCCCGCACGGCGGCGGCGGTCCCGGGTCCGGTCCAGTGGCCATTAAGAAAGGCCTCGAGCCGTTCTTACCCACCCCGGTGGTGACGACAAAATCCGATGGCACTCTGACTTTCGACTACAACCGTCCCCACTCGGTCGGACGAGTACGCGCTTTCTACGGCAACTTTGGGATGTTTGTGCGCGCACTCGCTTACATCCAGGCGAATGGCCCCGACGGTCTGAGGCAAACTACCGAAGATGCAGTGCTCAATGCCAATTACATTCGCAAGGGCCTCGAAGGCACTTACGACCTCCCTTATTCCACGCCGACGATGCACGAAGTCGTTTTCAGCGACAAGCTGCAACTGAAAAAGGGCGTGCGAACCATGGACCTTGCCAAGCGTCTCATCGATTACGGATTCCATCCCTATACGACCGCGTTTCCTCTCATCGTTCCTGGCGCGCTCATGATCGAGCCCACCGAGAGCGAATCCAAAGAAGAGATGGACCTGTTCATCGAAGCGATGAAGTCGATCGCGGAAGAAGTCGAAGAAGATCCGCAGACCGTACTCGATGCCCCACATTCAACCCGAGTTTCCAGGCTGGACGAAACTGCCGCGGCCAGGAAACCCGTCTTGCGCTGGAAGCCCGCCAGCTAAGGCGTACGGTTGATATCTAAATTGTTGAATGAAGCCTGTGATACTGCTGCTGAAAGGTTTCATTCAACAATTACCCAAGTTTCCCTTTGCTGGTTCCTCCCCGGTGTTCTTCCATGCCCTCTGTGGTTAAGTCCTTCTATTGCAGCCCGCAGCTAAAATTCCACCCGCAAGCGGTTCGTCGGGTCTGTTCGAGTCAGCCGAAAAGCGCACACCCATCGTGTGGGTTCTCACGGTGGTCACGCTTGCGCTCTACAACCCTGTCAATAGCCATCCGTTTGTAAACTATGACGACGATCGTTACGTCACGGAGAATCCGCACATCCGTCAGGGTCTGACCGGGGAAACCTTCAGGTGGGCACTGACTTCGCCCGAACGAGCGAACTGGGATCCTCTTACCTGGATGTAGCACGAACTGGACTTCCCGCTGTTTCGCCAGAATCCCGTTGGGCATCATTTCATCAGCATCCTGCTGCACGCGGTGAATGTGGT
>CAZILJ010000347.1:0-4966 GCA_964539915.1 uncultured Acidobacteriaceae bacterium
GGAGTAGACGTGGCAGAGTGCTAAAGCAGTTGACATAGTGCAGATGCCAGCACGCATCGGTCAAACTATCATTCCGCGCGCAGTGCATCCGTTGGATTTACTGACGCCGCGCGACGCGCGGGCAGGAAGCTAGCCGCCATCGACGCCAAGCCCAGCAATGCGGCCACGCAACCCAGGGTCACTGCGTCCCACGGCTGCACACCGAACAACAGGCTGCGCATGAGCAGCGATGCTCCCACGGAGGAGACCAACCCGATCGCCAGCCCCGTTCCTGTCAACCATCCCGCCTGCCCCATTACGAGCTTATAAACCGAACTGCGCTGTGCACCGAGCGCCATGCGTACTCCGATCTCCCGGGTCCGCTGGCTCACCGAGCAGGCAATCACACCATACAGTCCAACCACGCCCAAAACCAGCGCCACCGCTGCAAATCCGCCCACCAGCCACGCCGAAGATCGGTGCAGAAGTGCCGCCTGCGTGCCGCCGATCTGCTCATTCATAGTCTCTTCGTCGGATACGCCCAAGTTCGGGTCGAGCTGATGCAAGGTGCTCACCAGCAACGGCAGAAGCGATCCCGGGTCGTGGCGTGTGCGCACGGCAAGGCTGAAATAGTGGTCCTGCGTCTGGTTGATGGGGAAATACTCCGCAGGCCAGATATCGACATCCAAGGGTCCCTCGCGGACGTCGTCGACCACTCCGACAATCTCCCACACGGACGGACGCCCGCCCTCGTCATCGGTGATCCTCTGGCCAACTGGATCTTCGCCGGGGAAAAACTTCCGGGCCAGCGCCTGATTGATCACGGCCACTCCGGGCCTGGAAGCATCGTCGGCATCGCTGAAAAGCCTCCCGCGCACCAACCTCGCCTTGAGCGTGGACAGATACGCCAGGCTGATATGGCGCTCGTCCACCTCATTGTGTTCACCGTGCGACGGCCTTCCCTGGATCTGGATCCCGTCGATCTGGCAGTTGCATTGCACCGGGAGCATGCTGGTAAGGCCGGCCGACTCAACGCCCGGCAGGCTGGAGACGCGACGCACAATTTCCTCGTAAAGCCCTGCCGTCTGTTCGTCACTCTTGTAGACCGTACCGGGAGCCATCACTTGCACGGTTGCAAGGTGATCTGGATCAAAGCCCAACCGCACATGCAGCAGACGATAGAAGCTCTGTCCCAGCAGTCCAGCACCGGCCAGCAGCACCACTGCGACTGCCAGTTCCACCATCACCATGTTCGCTCCCAGCCTTTGCCAGAGCCGGCCGGCGGCGCCCCGATCCCCTTCGGACAATCCGTCACGCACTTTCTGGAAAGACAGCCGCAACGTTGGCGTGGCAGCTAGCAGCAGTGCGGTCATGAGTGCGACTGCGGCGGTAACTGCGCCCGTGTGAGCATTCAAGGCAACACCAGCCAGAAACGGCATGTTCGCCGCCATATCCTTAGGCACGAGGCGCGCAAGAAGTTTCATGAGGCCGACGGCAACGAGCACGCCTGCCAAGCTGCCAAATCCGGCAAGCAATAGCCCCTCAGTCACAAACTGACGAACCAGTCGCGTCGGCGTGGCTCCCAGCGCGCCCCTCACAGCAATCTCGCGCCTGCGGCCCTCCGAGCGCACCAGCACCAGGCTGGCCACATTGACACACGCGATCAACAACAGCAGCCCAGCGCCGCCCAGCAGCGTTAGCAGGATGGGCCTCACCTCGCCAACGATTACCTCATCCAGCGGAACGACACTGGCGCTCAGATTGCGGCCCGTTATGCCATATTGAAGCTGGAGCTGCTTTGCGATGGCACCCGTTTCAGCCAAAGCCGCCCGGACGGTGACGCCGTCGCGCAGTCTGCCGATTCCCCAAAAATCATAGAACGTCCGCAACTTCTCATGAGTGCTGAAGCTGTTGAGTGGGACCCAAAACTCCGCATTGCCGCTCGGCGCAAAGGTAAAAGTACGGGGCAGGACGCCAATGATGGTGTAGGACTCATGGTCAAGATCCACGCTCTGACCCACCACGTCGCGCCGCGCGCCAAAGCGATGGAGCCAAGCCCCGTAGCTCAAGAGCACGACGTTTGCGCCGCCCGGCCGATTCTCGCCAGGATAAAAGTCGCGCCCGAGCATGGGTTGTACACCGAGAGTTTGGAAGAAGCCGCCGCTCACGCGCTCGGCCTGGACCGGCTCCGCACCGGAAGAGGTGCGCAAGAGGTAGCCAGTCCCGCTGTACACATCGAGCGAGCTGAAGGATTTGTTCAGCCGTTGCCAGTCAAGATAATCCGGATAAGAGAGCGGCCAGCGCGGCGATGTACTGTCGCTTTCATTCACCGACATCAGCCGGCCGGGATTTGCATACGGAAGCGGCTCCAGCAGAGCCGCATCCACAAAACCGAAAATAGCCACGCTGGCGCCGACCCCGAGAGCCAGAATAACGATCGAGGTCAAGGCAAGCCCGGGATTCTTCGTCCATTGCCGCAGCCCAAAACGCACGTCCTGCACCACCGTCTCCGCCCGAAAGGACACCACTTCGTGGCTTTGTTCGCGCAACTTCGTCGCGTTGCCAAACTGCCGCATCGCCGCATACCGAGCGGCCTCCGGCGCCATCCCCTCCGCCACCAATTCCTTCGCCACCTGCTCGCGATGAAAGGCCATCTCCTCATCAAGTTCGCTAGCGAACCGCTCGCGGCTGAAGAGAATTGAGAGTTTCTTCACGAACCGGGTGAACGGATTCGGATTCATCTAGGCCTCCTGCGCATCCTTCAACACGCGCCCAATTGCAGCAATCATCTGCTCGAACTGCGACACCTCGAAGCCCAACTGCTTTCGCCCCGCCGCCGTGAGCTTATAAAAGCGCGCCCGCCGATTAGTCTCCGTCATCTTCCACTCCGCCTTCACCCAACCCTGCAGCAGCAACCGCTGCAACGCCGGGTAGAGCGAGCCTTCTTCCACGGTCAGTACATCGTCAGAAAGGTGTTTGATCGAGAGCGCGATGCCGTATCCGTGTAGTGGCGCACGAGTCAGCGTCTTCAGAATCAGCATGTCGAGGGTTCCAGGCAGCAGGTCGGGCTTCTTGGCCATAGCTGTTACCATAGATAGGCTATGGGTAGATTGTCAATGGTTCGTTGTTTTCCAGGTTCGGGGTGACCGCTGCTGCGCTATTGGTGTGCTGGAGATCGCGGTGGCCAGTCGGTTCGTACCTGTATTACCTTCGCGGGTACGCGCGGATCAGTCAGTTGCCATCGAAGTCCTTGAAGCTCTACGTCCGCTGGGCGTTCAGGCGGCTATCGACGCTCTGGATGATCGCCAGAACCAGACGGCGGACGGTGAACCTGCCGAAGCTGGGAAGCTTGAGAGTGAACTCGTCGGTGTCGATGTTTTCTTTGAAGCAAGCGTCGAGCAAACGTGAGGCTTGGTTGTGACACGCGGCAGCAGCCGTTTCGACTTTATTCCTCGCGGAGAATCTGAACCGGCTCCACTCGTGCGGCGCGCCATGCGGGAAGCAGTGACGCAATCGCCGCAACCGTTACAATCAAGAGCGAGACTGCAACATACGTGCTCCGATCGAGGGACGAAATTCCATAGAGCATTCCCGCGATCATACGGCCTGCTGCAACGCTGAGAAGCAGGCCGGCAATGCAGCCGGCGAGGGTGACGCGCATCCCTTGAAGCAGGAAGCGCATAGCAATCTGGCCCCGCAGCGCTCCCATCGCCAGCCGAATCCCTACTTCGCGTTGCCGCAGACGCCCCAGATAGTTCAGGGTCCCGTAGAGACCGATGCAGGCGAGCAACACAGCCGTGACGGCAAACAGCGTTAACAGGATAGTGCGAAGCCGATTCTCGAAGAACGAATCGTCGAGATGTTCCTGCAAAGGCATCATTGCATAGACGGCTCTTCCGGGTTCCAGTTCGTGAATGCTGCGGCGAATCGTGTCTGCCATCAGAAGCGGATTGCCGCGGGTCCGGACCAGATAGTTCGGAAACGGGTTGGGCGCGCTGAAACAGCCGTACACGGTTGGAACGGCAGGCGTATTCAGTCCTTGTTCTCTGGCATCGCCGGCGACGCCCCGTATCGTGCCTTGCGTCGAAAAGTCGTTATACGCGGCCGCCTTCAACACGTGTCCTAACGGCGGCGTGTTGTTGAGGTATCGTTCCTGAAAGCTGCGATTCACAATCACGTCGATCGTGGTCGAGGCCTGCTTGCAGCCTTCGCCCGCGAGAAGAGGAATTCGCATCGTATCGAAGTATCCCGCCGAAACAGTTCGGTTGTCGGCCAGAATCTTGCGATTGGGATCTTCGCGGCCATCGATTGTGAACTCAACTTGATAAAGCGAGGGAACGCCGGGAAGCCCCGCTCCCGTGGCCGCAGCTTCCACTCCAGGCAGAGCGCGGAGGCCATCGAGCGTTCGATCGATGCGGCGAATCAGATTCTTCATGTCGCTGGTTTCGCCCCAAGAGCCGCTGATTTGAAATGTGAGAATATGAGAGGGATCGAACCCGGGCGAAACTCGGCTTAGCTCCTGCAGGCTGCGCAATAACAGCCCTGCTCCGGTCAGCAGAGTTACCGCCAGCATGACTTGCACGCCAACCAAAATCCATTGCAGTGGATTACGAGTGGATACCTGAGTGCGAGAGCTGTGGGCAAGGTCGCGAGCCAATTCACGGCGCGCCGCTCGAACCGCGGGAAAAAGACCACACAGCAACGTAGTTGCGAACGCGCAGGCAAGAGAATAGACAACGATTCGCCAGTTGAGCGAAATCTCTTGAGCGCGCGGCAGTGTTTTCGACAGCGAATGCAACGCGCTCGTCGCGGCGCCGGCTACTAGCAGGCCCAGCAAAGATCCGGCCAAAGCCAGGACGAAGACCTCCGTGAGCAACTGGGTAATGACGGCGCGACGGGACGCGCCCAGGGAAAATCGGATGGACAACTCGTGGGTGCGGTCCGAAGTGCGCGCCAGCAGCAGAGCGGCGATGTTGGAGCAGGCGAT
>CAZILJ010000348.1:0-3327 GCA_964539915.1 uncultured Acidobacteriaceae bacterium
GTGAAATCGTCGGCCTCGCTGAAGAAGCTGCCTTCCCCGACATCCATCTTTCGCATGCGCCCGTAAGATGCGTAGACCCCGCTGACTCCATAGTTCGCGCTGCGTGTTGCATACGCGACCACGCAATTCTTGAACGCCTCCGGCGAAACGTGTTTCAGCAACGGGACTTCGGCGCGGATGAAGTCGAGATCGTTGATAGTGAGGCGAACCTGTGTTCCTGCTTTTGTGCCTCCAGCCTGCAGCTCGGTGCGGCCGGGAAAGATGAAGACCAGGTTGGTGCCGAACGAGCGAAACGCGGACCACAGTCCCCGTTCGAAGCCAGTACCGTAAGCCAGCAAGAGCACGACAGTTGCGATCCCCCAAGCCATCCCAAGCATGGTGAGCACACTGCGTCGCCGGTTGTGGCGGAGCGCGTTGTAAGCCTGGGTTGCGAGATCGACGATCATGAAAAAACTCCTAGCTTTTAGCTCTTAGCTTCTAGCTCGGTGGAAATCCTTGCCGCCGGGCTTTGCCCTGGCGGGACGGGCGAGGCCCCCGTCACCGCAGGTTGCATGCCACCTGCATCACTCCTGCCGCAATGCTTCTACTGGCGGCAACAGTGCTGCTTTTCGCGCCGGATACAGGCCTGCGGCGATGCCTGCAATGGCCAGCGACCCGATGGCCGCAAACGCTGACGCCGGGATAATACGCGGCGTGTCGAATCCTTCCGGCGACGGCAACATAGCGAGCAGAGTTACGAAGCCGGTCGCGATGGCCAATCCAATGCCTCCACTGAACGCGGTGAGAAATGCTCCCTCGATAAAGAACTGCGTCAGGATCGCGCGATAGGTTGCGCCCAGCGCCTTGCGCAATCCAATCTCTTTGGTTCGTTCGGTCACCGAGACCAGCATAATGTTGATGATCCCGATGGCTCCCAAACCCAGTGTCACCACACCGACCACGCCCAGGAACCAGTCCATGGCATCGAAGATCTTTCCCACCCGCTTCATGTTTTCGATCGTGTCCCAATCTTCAAAGGCGTCCTGCAACTTGGGATTGAATCCATGTCGCCGCGCAAGGATGTGATGAATCTCGTCTTTCGCCTCGGCGTGCAGGTCTTTGGTGATCGGCCGGTAGTTGAGGAACGAGATCGCGTCCTCGGAATTTGCTTTGGTCAACGGGAACAGATCTCGCATGGTTTCAATCGGGATGAAGATGCGCGAATTGGTGCCGTTATTTCCGTCGCGCCCGACCTTTGCCACTACGCCCACGATGTCGAAACTAATGCCGTTCAACAGAATCGTTGACCCGACCGCTGGCCGTCCCGGAAACATGTTCTTCAGTAGTTCCCAACCCACCACAGCCACGCGCCGCCGTTCGAGGTTGTCCTGGTTATTGAACCAGCGGCCGGGTTCGATCGGGACGTTGCGAATCTGGTTGTAATCGGAGGCGACCCCGAACACCTGGCCATTGGTGGATCCGTAGTCGCTGACTGCGCGGATGTCCTCACGATTCAGCACAGGCGATAACGCGCCCACGAGCTGGGCCTCGTTACGGATCGCCAGATAATCCTTGTAGGTGAAGTAATAGGTCTGCCCGGACTGCGTACTCCCCTCCACGGCGGAAATCCTTCCGGGGAACATAAACATGATGTTTTGCCCCAGTGTGGCCAGCTGTTTCTCCTGACCGCTGCGGAAGCCTTCGCCTAAACCGACCAGGAGCAGCAAAGAACCCACCCCCCACGCGATCCCGAACATGGTCAGGAAAGAGCGCAGCTTATGCGCCCACAGAGTGGACAGCGACTGCCGAATGATGTCGATGAGCATTCGCATAGGGCTAGCAGAATCATGCCCCCACGCCTCCGGGGAGGAGCGTGGGGGCACCCGGGTAACGTTCGGGCGAGGGGTCTCAATCCCGCCCAATCATCTGATCAGTAATACGCAGCCGGGTTATGCGAAGTTCCCTGCCGCGATTAGTTATTTAGACCCCGGCAAGCAGCAAAAGGTTAGCTGCCCGCGAACTTGAGATTGGGTAAATTATTGATAATCGATGAGGGCTCAGAGTTCATTCCTCGAGATAGGCCAGATTGTCAAACCTTAGGCCATCGCCGTGTTCAATTGCGAGCTTGACCTGCGAACAGGCCTCGGTCCACCCCGTACGGACTCGGCGCAGCTCCCCGGGTTGCACCTTGATCGAAACCTCGGGAGAGTTGTCCGTATGGATTGTGAGGCTTGCCTCGGATGAGCCTCCGTTGAAGGCATCCACGCCAACAAATACACGCGGTGCCGGGAAGGAGAATCTAAGCTCCTGTGCATTCGGATCGACCGGGGTAAGGTTGAAGGTGCCAAACTTTCCTGCGGGTGCGGCGATCTTCCACTCGTGCTGTTCCCAGTTCATTACTCCAGTCGGGTATGCGCTCAGTTCCGTTCCGGCCGCCAGGTGAGGAGTATCGAACGTGACGTAGAGCGGAGGAGCAGTTTTACCCTTGCCCTGTATGTCGATGTCACGAGCGGCGTCGTGACGAATTCGCAGCACGCGAGTCGAGTCATCAAAAACAAAACCTGTCTGACCGAGAACTTTGAGCCTCCGCAAAGGTCGCCCGTTTGCAGTCACCGAGTCAGGGATGAAGTCCAGCCGCAACACATCGGTGGACTCCGCGTCGAAGGTGGAATATGTCACCGAGCCCTTGCCGTAGCTGATCTTGGTGACGACAGAAGCCGATCCCACCAGATGCGATTCGTCCGCCGGAGCCCATTCGGGAACGGCCCAGAAAGCATCCATCAGCCGCCGCGGACCGTCCGCGAATTGGTCGGTAAACCACCACTGGTTCTCGCCGAATGGGGAATGTGCTCCTCCGGGTAGTCCCTGAAAGTAAGTGACCCAATTGAAGGAACGGTAAGCGGCTTCGCGGTAGTCTTCGTCTCCCGTCTTTGCGAAGTAAAGAGCCTCCACTGCTGCCAGTCGAGCGGTGTGACTATCGCAACACTGATTGGGCAGGTTGCAGCAAAAGCTGATGCCGTTCCCTTGTTCGGTGGTCACGGTGGCGCCGTGCACCACATACTTCGGCCACTTCGGCGTGGTCTTTACCCATGCGATAAGCTGCCGCGCGTGCTCCTTCCATTGCGGATCCTTCTCCGGATGCAGCAGCACGTAGCGTGCGAATTCGAGAGGAATCACCTGGTTCATGTTGCCCATGCTAGGAACAACATCTTCGAAATAACCAACCCAGACGTTGTTGGTTAGCGGATAGGTTTGAAACCACAACCACGCAGCCTGGCGGACGCGCGCGTAGCCCGCAACCTCGCCCTGTTTCAGGCGCATGAGTTCATCGAACAGCATGATGGGCTC
>CAZILJ010000349.1:0-1835 GCA_964539915.1 uncultured Acidobacteriaceae bacterium
GTGATTACCGGCGGCACCTCCGGCATGGGATTGGCTACGGCAAAGCGATTCGTTGCTGAAGGTGCCTATGTGTTCATCATGGGTAGACGTCAGCACGAACTCGACGCCGCGGTGAAGGACATCGGCACACATGTCACGGGCGTGCAGGGCGATATCGCCAAATTGGCGGACCTCGATCGGCTCTATGAAACCGTCAAAGCGCAGAAGCGCCGCGTCGACATTGTCTTCGCCAATGCAGGGGTTGGCGAATTCGTGGCCACGGATGCCATGACCGAGGCTCATTTCGATCAGACGTTCGACGTCAATGTCAAAGGCACGCTGTTCACCGTGCAAAAGGCGCTGCCGCTCTTCAATGATGGCGGCTCCATCATCGTCACCGGCTCAATCGCCTCCGTCAAAGGCATTCCCGCGTTCGGCGTCTACTGCGCCAGCAAAGCAGCCATCCGTTCCTTTGTCCGCACCTGGACGCTGGAGCTCAAGGATCGCAAGATCCGCGCCAACGTCATTAGTCCCGGCACAATCGATACGCCGATCTTGGCACCGCTTCCGAAGCAAGCCATCGCTCAGATCGTCGCCAGCATCCCGATGGGGCGCATGGGTAGTGCGGACGAAATTGCCAAAGTGGCGATGTTTCTGGCCTCGGACGATTCGAGTTTTGTCACCGGCATCGAATTGTTCGTGGATGGCGGTACGGCGCAGGTCTGACGGAAGTCGCGGCAAAGTATCCTAACGAATCTGTCGTTGACCTATCGGCTCAATTTGGTTCTACACGCAGCCTTGGATGCATCATGAAATTCTTTTCGCAGTTGATGGGACTACTTGGAATGCTGGTGGCGCTGCCGATTCTCGCCGGCATCCCCGATAGTCCTCTGCAGGTGCAGCCGCTATCGGTGGGCGCTCGAGCGCCGATTTTCGCGGCCCGCACGACGGAGGGCGCGCTACGGACCTTTGAGCCTGGCAGTTACAAGAAGCCCACGGTCGTGCTGTTCTATCGAGGCGGTTGGTGTCCGTACTGCAATGCGCAACTGAGCGACCTGCATCTCGTCGAGCCGAAACTGCGCAAGAGCGGGTTTGAAATAGTGTTCTTGAGCACCGATCGCCCCGAATTGTTGTACTCCAGTCTCAAGGCGACCGACATCCACTACACGTTGTTATCAGACAGTCACCTGGAAGCGGCAAAGGCCTTTCACGTCGCCTATCACGTGGACGATGCAACGCTCGCCAAAATGCGGGAATACGGTGTAGATCTCGAGGCTACGACCGGTACCAAAGAACACGAACTGCCGGTCCCCTCGGTATTTATCATCGACACGTCGGGCACCATTCGTTTCGTCTACTCGAATCCCGACTATAGGATTCGCTTGGGCGCCGATGCGCTTTGGACTGCAGCACAGCCCTTTGCAACGGCCAAATGAGCAGTCGGCCACGACCGTCTGAGTTCGTCGCATCACGAAGATCAAGAATCCTCTCCGGACCGAAGCGATGAACAATCTCGCGGGTGGTATGCAATAAAGCGACGATGAGTCGGGTCTTGATGTACGAATTGTTCGTCTTTCGAAACACTCGTCGATCAAGAAGCGCCCGATATTGAGCATGAGCCAGTGACCATGATTCAGCACGATCAGCAATCAAGGTGGAAAGCGTGGATGCGACTGCTCGCAGTCGATATCCGGCCTATATCCATGAGTTTGTTGCGAAAGTCGACTCCGCTTTCGATCGGCGTACGAACCGAGGGTCCCTTTCTTCTGCCGCAATGCGACCGTCGGTGTGGCGCCCCGATTTGCGACTGGCTCTTACTCCGCCCGCACGTGGAGCTAGACAATGAAAACACCGAT
>CAZILJ010000350.1:0-7081 GCA_964539915.1 uncultured Acidobacteriaceae bacterium
AAGGCTGCCCGGCGCACTACCAACTTCCGGCAGCCGGGGAAAATAAGCCGGCGGTCTCGAGGATCATGCGAAACCAAACGCCTCATTTTATCGCAGAGGCCTCGACCGAATACCGGCACAATTCTTTAGATCCATCCCCGAGCCTGTCCCACCGAACATTTCCACCCAGAAACATCCATAGTACCATCATGCCGCCGCGAGTCAGCGGCTGCTGCCGGGAAAACAGAACGGCCGCCTCCCCCGTGGGCGACGGCCGTTTCAGTCTTCGGTGGCGCTAGTCTACGGTTAGGTTAAGCACCGGCGAACCGGTGGCAACTGCTGTGCCGCTCGTGCCCGTAACCGTGATGGCATAGGTTCCGGTGGGAGTGCTGTTGCTTCCGCCCCCGCTGCTGCTGCTGCTGCACGCCGGCATCAGGAGCAGCGCACTAACGATCACGCCGACGATCAGCAAGCCGAACATCTTTCTGCGGCGCGATCCGGCAGACCCAAGTCCTAGGCCCACGAGCGTGATGCCGCCGATCGGCCATACCATTGCGTAGAAGACACCGGGCGATCGCCGCTCTGCCGGGGGTTCGAGCAAAGCGCTCGACCCTGTCGTAGACACCGTGAGCGTTGAGGTCACGGTGGCGTTGGCAGGCGGAGTCACCGAACCAGGATTGAACGAGCAGGTGGGGCCCTTGGGGAGTACCGGCGCCACCGCGCAGGCCAGAGTGACCGCCGAGGCGAAGCCATTGGTCGAGGTAACCGTGATCGTGGCAGTCGCCGACCCTCCGGGATGTACCGAAGTTGGGGAGAGCGCACCGTCGGTTACGGTAAAGTTCGTCGCGGTTCCGGATTGCGAGTATTTCGCTACAAAAGCGTCGAAGCTGCCGCCTCCGAAAGATGCCTGTGCCGCTCCGGTGGTTACCGGGAAACTTCCCGTCGGTGACCCGGTGTTTCCGGTGACGTAGAAGTTAGCGCCGGAGGCGTCGACCGCGATTCCGCCCACCGGACTTAGGTTCGGACCGACCGTGGTCGAATCCTCGTTCCCTGATCCGCCCAGATACGTGGCAAAAACCAGATTTCCCACAGGGCTGATTTCGGCGATAAATGCGTCGTTGCCGCCACCCAACGTGCCTTGGGTCGGGTTGGTGGCGCCGATTGCCGTCAGGAAATTCGAGGATCCCGTCTGTCCGGTCACGTAAACATTCTTGCTTCCATCGATGGCGATGGCCGATCCTGCGTCGCCCTGGGTCCCTCCGAGGTAGGTGGAATAGGAGAGAGCGGTTCCAGTGGGGTTCAGCGCCGAAACGAAGGCGTCCTGAACGCCGCCGAAGGCGGATTGAATAATCGGAAGGTGGCGTGGGAAATCGTTGGACTGTGTCAGTCCGGTCACGTAGGCGCCGCCCGCAGAATCTACCGCAATGCCGAGGCCCTGGTCCGCGCCACTGCCGCCTAGAAAAGTCGAATAAACGAAGCCGCTGAAGTCGGGTTTGATGACCGAAACGAAGGCATCGCTGAGGCCGCCGTTGCAGTTTGCGGCAGTACCGCAAGTCGCCTGAATTACACCCGGGGTCGTAAAGAAAGCGATGTTATGCGTAGCACCGGTGACATACACGTTATCGGAAGCATCCACGGCAACTGCGGAAGCAAGGTCGCCGGATCCGCCCCCTATGTAGCTCGAAAAAACCAGGGCGCTGCCAGAGGAGTTTAGCTTGGTGACGAACCCCCCTCCGACCGTGTTTGGAATCCCTCCCGCAGGTTGTTTCGGGAAATCTGAGGAACCTGTGGAACCTACAACCACCACGTCCCCGGCGCTGACCGTAGACAGCGCGATTCCAGTAGCCACGTCGTCGCCGGTTCCCCCAAGGTAGGTTGAATAGACAAGAGAAGCTCCCGTCGCACCGAGCTCGAATACGAACGCATCCAGGCCGCCCTTAAGAGTTTTCTGGAGAGCTGTGCCGGAGGTAGGAAAGTCTATCGATCTGGTTCCGCCAGCGACGAACACATGGAAGGAAGCGTCGACGGCGATCGCGTTTCCGCTGTCGCTGTCGCTGCCCCCAATGTAGGTTGA
The DNA here is from genome assembly GCA_964539915.1 of uncultured Acidobacteriaceae bacterium. Taxonomy (GTDB): domain Bacteria; phylum Acidobacteriota; class Terriglobia; order Terriglobales; family Acidobacteriaceae; genus Sulfotelmatobacter. The sequence continues at coordinate 2,054 of CAZILJ010000350.1, forward strand.
ATAGACCAGCGACCCAGTTGAGGAAAGCTCGGTTACAAATACATCGAAGTTGCCCTTGTATGGGTAAAGGGTTGCTTTAGTCGGAAAGTCCAGGGATTTGGTTTGCCCGGTTATATAAGCGTTGCCGTTGCTGTCCACGGCGATGGCCGATCCATCGTCCTCGGCCGTACCTCCCAGGTAGGTGGCGTAGCTCACCGATGGGTCAATCACCAGCTCCCGGCTGCGATCATAGTTGCCCAGCTCGAAGCTCACTTGATTGTTGGCTTCGAGCACAAAACCGGCATCGACGGGCTGGCGTGTTCCATCTTTCTCCTGGTAGGCGACAGGTTTGTGGAGCAGCACGTCTCCTGCAGAAGATGCCAGGATCAGATTCCCCGAATGGTCGGTCGCGATCCGGTTTGCACCCGAAACTCCCAGGCGGATGGCTGCGGGACTGGCGCCGGGGGCGACGATGAAATCGAACTCAAGTTGTTTCTGGACGCCGTAAAAGGCCATGTCTACGCCCGGATAGGCGTCGCGGTAAGAGATGCGCGCGTATTGAGCTACGTCCGAGTGCCACTGGCTCGGATCCGCTCCGATGAAATAATTGGCTCGGCCGGGCAGTCGGTTGCCGGCAGAAATCTGCGCCTGCGAGTTGCCGCCTACAAGGTGCATGCGAATGGCGGCGGCGCGATCTGCCACTGTTGCCGGCTGCGTGCTCGGGTGTGATCCGCCTTTTCGTGCCGCCGGTGTGGTCCTTGCCTGACCCATCGACTGGAGGGCGAAAACCGTCTCGTTGGGTGTGAGATAGACCGTGTAGCCATTGCCCCGCGCCATATACTGAACCTGAGGATCGGTCTGGCCCTGGTTCGCTTCAAAGGCCAGCGGAAGAGCTTCCAGACTGGCGCGAACGCGTCCAGTTTCCTTCGCGCCGACAGCCGGGGAGTTCCTCGACACCGCGGCCACTGGTTTGACGGGTACTCTTCCGCGGTGCATGCGCAGCCCGGCATAGGTCATGACTCCGATAATGGCGAGTAGGACAGCCGCGACGCACCAACCAGCAGGCGTTAACACCTTTGGGGCAGATGGCTTAGACACGAAAAACCTCCAGTGATCAAATCCTGAAACACCCATTTTTGAGAATAGACTCGGCCCGAGCTTGAACCTCCCGGGACCGCGCGTCTGTTTTCCTGACTCTGCAAAGTTGTAACTTAGAAGAGCTTACGCGCAAGCCTGGAATGCTAAGCGGCCTCGTCGATGAAGGGTAGATAGCAATTAAGATACCACCGAACTCCTATGGAATTGAGCCTTGAGGCAGCGGGCAGACTGGCAGATGGCAGAAAAGGTTGAAGCTCACGGCACGGTGACGATGATTCCCGTACACGGCTTCGAACCCCGCCTGCGGTAGCTGTGCGCCGCGGCGGCGTCGAAATAGATCGCATCTTCGGGCTCAAGAAGAAACTCCTCGCCGGCAATCTTGATGGTTAGCGACCCTTTCAAAACATAGAGAAATTCGACCCCGGGGTGCTGGTGAGGCTTGAGTTTTTCCACCGGCATCTCTTGAAAATCTGCCAGAAAGGCGCTCAACTTGCGCTCCGTGGCGCGGTAATCCAGGCACTCAAAGTAATACGGAACATCCTGCGTTGCAGGCCTCTCCGGAAACCGCACCCGTTCGTCCTTGCGAACGATCCCGACGCTACGGCGCTTGCGTTCATCGGAAAAGAAGTAGTCCAGGCCAACCCCGAAGACCATGGCGATGCGCAAGAGTGTGGGCAGAGTGGGAAACAACTTTCCCCTCTCTAGCTTAGAAAGCAGAGCCGCCGAAAGCCCGGTATGCTTGCCCAACTCCACCAGACCCATGCTCTTGCGCAGGCGCATGGAGCGCAATTTCTCGCCAATCGAATATCGCCCTAAACCTTCAGAAATCGTTTCGGTGATGCCGGTGGCCATTTCCTTAAGATAAAACAATTGTTCTCCACAGTAAACCGAGAACAACCAATAAAAGCCATGCTCTGGGAGCATGGCTTTCCGGTCGGCCGGTCTTTAGCCTTACTGCGGCCTTACTGCGGCCTTACTGCGGCTTCTTTTTGTTGAAAAGTCCCATCACCGTGTTGACCGGATTCTGTTGGCCTGGCTTGCCCTGGCCGCCGAGTGCGTTCTTCAGCAGCCCGGAAGCCATTCCCTTTACGTCGGGCATGAACTTCGGGTCCGAAGTTGTGCCCTGCACCGTAAATGGAACGGCACCCATTCCACCAAGGTTGGCACTCAATTTGAACGCGAGTTCGTTCGCAGGACTCACCACGCCGGCTCCGGTAACCACTCCGATGGACGGAACCGTGAGATTGATTTCGTCGGCCTTGGTGCCATCGGGAGCCACCCGGACATTGGAACTGAAATTCTGAATGGTTGTGTCGTTGCCGGTACTGGTCTTGCCCGACAGGGCAGAGATGGCCGACATTTTCGAACCCAGGTTGAAGTTGGCGAGCGTCGTATTCTCCATTTTGACGTTGCCGACCGTCACCAGTTTGTCGACTGGGCCTTCGACGTTCATCGCCGTATTCAGGACGCCACCTTTCAGTTGTGACTTCGGGGGCAAGACTACGCCTAGAGCCGGGAGCATGGCCTCGAGATCGTCGACCGGCATGTTCTGGCCGATGATTTTCAACTTCACGGACGTTACCTGGCCGTGGGCATCGTAGGTGCCGGTCAGATGGGCGACCGCCTTCCCCATGGTAATTTCGCCCTGGGGTATCGTTCCCGTTTCCTTGGCCAGATCAAAGTTCACGGTGTAGGTCAGCTGCACCGGTCTTCCCGCCGGCGATCCCTTCTTGACGACCTGTAAATTCGTTGCCTTCAGAGTGCCGTTGGTCTTCGCCTCATGGCCGTCGGAGGTGACGGTGCCGTCGAAATCCGCGATGCCCGAGATCCCGGCGGCCGGGTCAATGAAGCCCGACTGGGCGAGGTTCATTTTTTGCACGGTAACTTTGGCGTCGAGTGGAGTTTTGGAGGCATCGTTAGCATCAATGGGGCCGGCTTTGCCGTCGATTTTGAGGCTTCCGTCTCCGGGCAATTGAGCTGCTACCTTGAAGGGAAACGACGAGGTGAAAGAGAAGTCAGACATCTCAATATTCACCTTGTCGTAGACGTGAGGCTTCTCCGATGATCCTGCCCGGGAGACGGTCAAGCGCCCGTTATTTACGTTCAGTTTCGCTACCGACAGGTTCGGATTTACGCCCGAGCCCGAGGGGGGAGGTTGTGGATTCGGAGTGCTCGAGGGGGCCGAGGCGGATTTGTTATTTCCGCCCAAGCTGGAATAATTCCATTTGTCGCTTTTGTCGGCTTTCACCAGACTGATCTCCGGCTCATTCAGCGTCAGGTTGGTAACGTTCAGGGTCTTCGAGAAAACCAGCGGGATCAGTTCAACCCCTACCTTCAGCGACTTCGCCTGCACGAACGGAGACTGGTTGAACTCAGGATCATCGGCGATGGAAATGTCATCCGCACCGACGCTTCCCGAAAGCAGCGAGAGTGAAAGGTTCCCGACTTTGACTTGCCGTCCCAGGGCGGCCGTGAGTTCGGACTCGAGTCTCGGTCGGAACGCGTTCGCGTCGATGAAGAAGGGAATTGCGATGACGAGAAGGATGAGCACGCCAACCACGATGGCGACGATTTTCACGGTGCGATTCATGATTCTTACCTCCTGCCAGAACGGCATACGGCGCTTTGATCTACGGCGGGAACTGCTGCCGGCGAGTGTATCACTGCGGGTCCTGCAGTAATTCGGGGGACGGGACGGTCCCGGTTTCCATCTGCTTTTCCCGCTCACCGCGGCGCTGATTATCCATATTCACGGCGGCTTCCAATTCTTTTTTTGCTTCCTCTTTGCGTCCCAGGTGCAGCAGAACTTGTCCACGAACGTAATGAAGGTCGGTACGCGCCGGATCGAGGGTGACCGCCGCATCGATCTCCGCCAAAGCTGGCAGGTATTTCTCCCGGCGCTCATAAACCTTCGCCAGCCCAAAATGTGAATTCATCCCCCTGGGGTCGCGGCGCAGCGCCTCGCGGTAACTCTTTTCGGCGTTCTTGTCGTCCTCGAGCAGCCAGTAGGTGTCTCCAAGTTCCTCGTAGTTGAGCGCCAGATCCGGCTCAATGGAGGCATCTTTCAAGAACTCGTCGCAGGCCTGCTGATAATCCTGCTTCTTGAGGTAGGTAAGGCCCAGATTGAAGTGCACGAAAGGAAGTTGGGGAGCAGTCTTGGCCGCCGCTCGAAATTCCGCCAGGGCTGAATCGTACTGCTCGAGGTTCAGATAGTATTTGCCAACGAACATGCGGTATTCAGGAGAACCATCGCCCCGTTGGATGAGCTTTTCAGTAGCCCGGTTGTCGAGTTCTTTGCGGCCGGCGCGATGGGCCGCGTTCGAAACCACGTACAAATACGGCAGTTTCTCCGATTCCTGCGGCCAGAGCGGCTCCAGGGTGGTGGCCGCATCCGCCCAGCGCCCCGCAAAAAAGTAGCACAGTCCCAGCAGATAGCGCGGCTGAAGGGCGTCGGGCTGATCGCGCACGACCGATTCGAACGGCGGCGTGGCTTTCAGGAATTCATTCTGCCGGTAGTACGCCAGGCCGATGTTCAGCCGAATCCCCGCGACCTGGGGCATCAGATGCTCCGCCCTCTCGAGGGTTTCTAGTGCCTTCGTCCATTGCTTTCGTCGCATATAAACGACACCGAGATTGGCGTACGCCCCTCCAGCCTCGGGATCGATCTGAAGGATCTGGCGAAAATCGCGCTCCGCTTCTTCCAGTCGCCCCTGGGTGAGAGCGTCCTGGCCCCTTTGAAAGAGCTTCGCGGGATTCCCGGTGTGTGTGTCCCCAGAAGAAGCCAGGGGAGCGCCATTGCTCCCATTTGCGGGGGGCGCAGACCTGCCTTGCTGCAGAGAGACGGCCATCGCCGTCTCTGCCAGCAAGATCAAAACTAAACATTTCGATGTGATCGGCGCGCTTGACACTGATATGACTCTCTGCTGTAGTGTCCGCCAGTGTAGCCTCTCA
>CAZILJ010000351.1:0-3064 GCA_964539915.1 uncultured Acidobacteriaceae bacterium
GACGTCTACTTCGGGCGCAGTCAAACCATCCTGCTGGAAAGAGAAAGGATCAAACGCAAGACCATCCAAAACCGTCGGTTGCTTCACCACAAACAAGCCGCGTAACATCAACCATGATGCGCCAGACTCTCTCTTGGTTCACGCCGCCTCCTGTCTCAAAATCTCTGACGACGGACAGGATCGGCGTCTCGCCAGTGTTGCCGTGTCGGTGTGAGAAAAATGGGCGGTGCATTGGCGCGCGGTCTTGCATCGAGATTTTCGCCTGCGAAGCGAAGCAGTTTTTCACTATCGAAAGCGTGCGGCAGACGGACCACACGGGCCGGTTCGATACCTAGCCGTCCGGCCGCTGAGAGATTGTCCGTGTTGGTGATGCACACCGCCGCAGCGCTGCGATATGTCACCGCGCACATGCGTCCCTCATCCGTGTCCTGGAACGGGATGTGGCGGATAGTGCCATGCTCATAGGCCACATAGTCACGGCGGCCTACGAGAAACGGTATTGCGGTGTAAGTGGCATACGCCTGAACGACATCGAACTTACCGAGCAGAAGAGACATATAGGGATGGCACCACCAACCATAGAAGAAATCGAGGTTGGCTAGTCGGTCGGAGCGCCCGAGAGCGCTAAGTTGTGCATCCACATCGGCCCGTGCCCGCGAGCCGTACCGTCTGTTTAAACAACTATTGAAAGTGTCCGCTGCTCCAGTCGCCATCCGAGCCATTCGGCGCAGCCGTCCGGCCGCTCTGCGCAAGGGCAGAGAAACGCGTGGGCTGGCTAAGCGCCGAGCTATTCCGACCAAAATTCGGCTAGTCAGCTTGGCCGCGGGAGCCTCTGCTGTGCAGGAGAGGTGGACGATCCGTCGACGCAACATAGCTGTCATAACCAACGACACGAGCCTTTGACCCGGGCTCTTGCGCGAGATCAGCCAGCGTTCAAAGGTCGCCCAGCGCCAGAGCCAATGTCGGATCGGAGTGCCGGTGATTTCCGCTAACAGATAACGTATCGAAATATCCAGAGGCGCCGCGATGAACCAACGGGGTCGTTCGAATCCCTTCAGATCGACAGCCCACCAATCCGGGAAGAAATCGTCGCCAATGTCGCCGCTGAAATCGGCATCCTCCCACTCTGGGGTAGCCATGATGTGGTAGTAGTCAAATGAAAGAACATATGCATCAATGCCACGTTGCCGCTGGATCAGGGCGTTGTTATAGGCGTTATTCGCGATGTTGCCGATGTGGAGCACCCGGAGCGGCCGGCCCGCGCTTCGCTCAAAGTCAGCGAGCCAAGCATGTCCTGGGGACACGTCAACGTGCTCCATCTTGGGGCCGAACTGCCGCTACACGACGTCTGTCATCCGGACTTCGGCCTCGCTGCGAACGCCGCCCGGGATCACTTTCGTTGTGCGCTCTCGCATCTTTTTCACGACGATCAGCGGTGCTTCGGTATGGCAGCATTCGACGTCGAGCGCTTCGCCATGCCGCCGTAGAGTTCCAAGACCCGGTCGTCATCATGCAAGCCTCAATGGCGCGCTGGTAGAGGCGGTCCTTATTCAACTTTCGACTGTCTGTTTGTCCGGCCACCCGCACACGCTAACTAATATTGAACTGCTCGGTCGGGTCTTCGCAGCAAACAGCCACGATCGCACCGGGCACCCGCGGCGTTTGAACAACCGATTGGCGCCGACGTCTTGAGACAAACCTGGTCGAGATCGGCGTGCCACCCAGGTGCTTCCCAACCCAGCCGTTGATAAGATCCCCGCGGCCGCAGGACTTCACTTCTTTGTTGGCGCGTAGAAGACACTGTCTATCTCGACGATATCATCGTCGAAAAGGCGCTGAACCTCGAACATGGTACGCGGCGGATAAGGCGGCTTGCCCCAAAGTTCCGCCTGTACCTTGCTCACAAGCGGCGCGAACCGATGCAGGTCGGACACGTAGACCGTGAGGCGGACGCAATCCCGCAGCGTCGCGCATTCCGATTCGGCAATGAGTTTCAGATTCAAGAAAGCTTGCCGAATGCGGGCCTCGTCACCTTCCACCAATTTGTTGGTCGCCGGATCGACGCCTTGCATGCCGGCGACAAAAATGAAGTCACCCGCACGCGCGCCCACACTCCAGGTGTCGGTCCCGGTGCTGATTGCGCCCCGCGGATTGAGTGTCACCACCCAATTGGGCGATGGCGACTGGGATAACGCGATAGTGGTCATGGCGGCCAGGCTGAGGCTGCAGGAAACAAGATAGCGTGCCCACATTTGCGGTCCTTTCCCGCGAACAGTCCGATGAAAATACGGCCGCTTTGCCTGAGAGTCACGAACGCCGCGATCCGTTGGGCAGTAGCCCCGCAGGTGCGAGCGGCAGCGAACCGCGAAGGATGCGGCAGGTTTGGCGCCCGTCGCCCTTCATTGTCGTTGTTTCGGCAACGAGTTCGCCCATAGTGGCGTCGCTCATCGGTTTCCATCGATTGCCAACCAGAGTGCGTTAGTCTCTTCCCTGACTTGGTGCGAGGACCGGTCGGTGGATCCGGCCGCGGTAGCTTCTTGACAATCGATCGACCCGGTAACGTACATTCATGCGTGCCTGCCGCCGGCTTCGAGCTAGAAGGTGTTGTTGCCCGAAGGAGCAGGGTTGAGGTACTCAGAAATGCTGACCTTGCTCGAATCTTCCGGCAAGTTAAAAAAGGGAAACGTTACGAGCGGGGTCGAGCGTGACATGGATTCGCTGATGGGCTGCGTTGAGCGGATTGCTGCGTTCGATCGCAGGAAGATCATCGCCGCGGGCGAATTTGACCGCGAGGCTTGCGCGCAATACGTCGTGCACGGCGGCCCACAAAACCTGACGGCAATGCCGGTGGGAGGCAGCCGAATAACGCCAGCATTCCGGCGTCAATCAACCCTCCGAACATGACGAAACGTATCGCGCCGGAGGGGCGCAAATCTCAAATCGTGAGGACTTCGGCAAATGATCAAATTCGGAATTGGGCAGGCGGTGCGGCGCGTGGAAGATCAGCGCTTTCTTACGGGCCAGGGGCGCTACGTCGATGATATCACGCTACCCGGCATGTGCC
>CAZILJ010000352.1:0-5124 GCA_964539915.1 uncultured Acidobacteriaceae bacterium
CATTGCGGCGGCGGATCGCGTGAAGAACGTATTGATTCCGGCGATTCGGAATGTGCACGATGCGATCGTGGCCAAGGCGAAAGAATTCAATGATGTCGTGAAGATTGGCCGTACCCACTTGCAGGATGCCGTACCGCTTACCTTCGGGCAGGAGTTTGGCGGCTGGGCGAGTCTGCTCGAGCGCGACATCAAACGCTTGGAGCAAGTGCTCGAGGGACTTTACGATCTGGCTATCGGTGGAACGGCTGTGGGCACGGGACTGAACACGCACCCGGAATTTGCGGAGCGCGCGGCGAAGAAGATTGCTGAACTCACCGGACTTCCCTTTCGCTCGCATGGTAACAAGTTTGCTGCGCTTTCGGCGCACGATGAGATCGTATTCGCACAGGGAGCAATGGAGACTCTCGCCGCGTCACTCATGAAGATTTCGAATGACATTCGCTGGCTCGCTTCGGGGCCGCGCTGTGGGCTAGGCGAACTGTCGATCCCGGAAAATGAGCCTGGCTCCTCCATCATGCCGGGCAAAGTGAATCCGACGCAGTGCGAAGCCATGACCATGGTCTGCGTGCAGGTGCACGGTGCAACGGCCGCAATCGGATTTGCCGGATCGCAGGGTAACTTCGAACTTAACGTCTACAAACCCGTCATCATTTACAACTTCCTGCACTCGGTTACGCTCATCACCGACGCCTGCCACGGCTACGTCGAATACATGCTCAACGGCATCGAAGTCGACCGCGCCAAACTGGACTGGTATGTGAAGAATTCACTGATGCTGGTTACCGCGCTGGCCCCCAAAGTGGGATACGACAAAGCGGCACAAATCGCGCATACCGCTCACGTCGAGCACAGCAGCTTGCGCGAAGCCGCGCTGAAGCTGGGCTATCTTACCGGCGAGGAATTCGACCAACTCGTGAAACCGGAACAGATGACGCATCCATAAACCGCTGACCACGGCGCCAGGACCCCTGATGCCGGGGATCGATCAAACCCGTTCACTGTCGCCAGCGCGCCGAGGATGGGTTGAGTCGGTTTCTATTTCCATGGGTCTGAACTTCGCCTTCGCCGGCGTGGTCGTGATCACCACTACGCTCACCAACACGAGCAACGTCCCTGCAATCGTACGCGGGCCAATCGCTTCGCCGCCTAGAAAATATCCAACCAGAACCGCGACTACCGGATTCACGTACGCGTAGGTCCCGACTTTCGTCGGGGACTCGTGGTGAATCAGCCAGACATACGCCGTGAAGGCAACGATCGAACCGGCCACGATCAAATAAGCCAAAGCGAGCCATGCTTCTCGCGAAACAGCCTCGACGCGGAAGCCGCGGAATTCCCCAAGCAACGCCGCAGTCAGCGTGAGCAACACGCCTCCCGCAAGCATCTGTGCCCCAGAACTCATGGCCTTGGCAGCGGGTAGTGGCATCTTGCGGCTGAGAGACGCGGCCGCGGACCAACTGATCGCCGCAACAATCAGAGCGCACGCGCCGGCGGTGTCTACAGGAGCCCCTCCCAGGCTCATCGAGCGACCTACGAGAACGGCTACGCCAGCCATCCCCAGCAGAAGAGCAAGCCCGAGACGGGGCGTGAGGCGTTGCGTTCGCAGAAAAACGATCTCCGCGATTGCCATGAACACAGGGATAGTGGCCATCATGACCGCCGCAACGCCGGACGGCACCCGGCGCTCAGCCCAGAAGAGTAATCCATAGTCGAGAACAAAAATAAGGACGGCCAGAAACAACGACGCGCCCCACTCACGCACGGTCGGAGAAGGAGTGCCTCGAGCCCGCATCCAGCCGTAGAGAACAACTCCCGCAACCAGAAAACGCATCCCTGCCAACAAAAACGGTGGGACTTCGCGTACGCCTACTCGGATCGCAAGGAACGTCGATCCCCACACAAAATAAATGATGGCGAAAGCAAGCAGAACCTTCCAGGCACGAGGTTGTGAAACAGCTTCCACGCAGATGATCCTTTGAGCAGAATTGAAAACCAGTTGAGCCCGATTAGATCACCAGCGGACCGCCTGGGGAGCGGATTCCTGGCATTAAAAGTTTTTATGGGGGTATAACGACGGACGCGCCGGGGCCAGAAAGTCCGCGCAACTCCGGCTTGCGGATGCTACAGGACTACTTCTTCAGCAAGCTGGTGTGGCTGGCGACGCATTGCCACTTTCCGAGCTCTAGAACCCAAGTGTCGGTGAAGCGTCCGACATGGTCATAAGGCTTGCCTTGAAAACTGCCCTGCGTGTGATAGACACCGGTGACGACCGCAGTGTCGCCGAAGAAATTCATTTTGACATCTTGAATATTGAGCGCGGCAGGTTTGAATCTCGGATCCTTGATGTCAGCCAGAAATTTCTGCTTGTCGCTGAGTTCGCCGTCCCATTCGGTATTCACAAACCGGCTGGAAACCAAAGCCTCAAGAGCAGACGAATCGCGGTTGACCTGAGCTTCATTCCACAAACGCTCCAGGACGAGCAGCTTGCTTTCGCGTGGATCGGCCTGCTGGGCGGCCAGTCCGATCGCGCTCATAGCCAGCAGAACACAGCAGCAAAGGTTGCGCATTTTCTTCTTACCGTGTTCGCCGGCATCCCCACCTGGGGCGAACCTACCAGAACGATAGCAATCGGAAAGCTGCCCTTCCAACGAAAATCGATGAAATCCAGTTACGAATGTCACCTCGTTCAGACCTCGGATTCCCGGGCATCCAGGCGGAATGGAGTTGCGTCTTTGGGTATCAGGTCTCCGCTGAGGCCCTTTAGAACGCCCAACGCAGCAACGTCGCTCCCACGGTGAACCCGGCGCCCACCGACGCCAGCATCACGAGGCTTCCCTTCTTCAACTTGCCTTGTTCCAAGGCGGTATTCATCGCCAGCGGGATCGTCCCTGCCGTGGTGTTTCCGTAGCGTTCGATGTTCACGATTACGGCCTCGGGGCGAAGGGCGAGGCGATCGGCAGTGGCGTTGATGATGCGCAAGTTGGCCTGGTGTGGAATGAACGCATCAATGTCCGAGCCCTTCAAGCCGTTGCGTTCGAGCAGTTTCTGGCAGAGCTCGGTCTGTTTGCGCACGGCAAACTTAAACACTTGTTGCCCATCTTGGTGTACGTAATGCATTCTCTTCTCAACCGTTTCTTTACTCGTCGGGTTCAGGCTGCCTCCCCCGGGCATGTAAAGGAACTGTCCACCCGAACCATCGACTTCGTGGATGAAATCGATCAGCCCTACCGAATCATCCTCGGCAGGTTCCAAAATTGCCGCGCCCGCACCGTCCCCGAAGATCACGCACGTCGCACGATCGGCGTAGTCGATAATCGACGACATCACATCCGATCCAATCACCAAAACCTTCTTGTGACTGCCGGTGCCAATGAATTGCGCCCCCACTTGCACCGAATAGAGAAAAGCCGAGCACGCGGCGGAAAGATCGAATCCCCACGCTCCCTTTGCGCCCAACTTGTCCTGCACCACGCATGCGGTGGAAGGAAAGAACATGTCGGGGGTAACCGTGCCGACAATGATGGCATCGATGTCGGTGGCAGCAATCCCGCGCTGCGCCAGGGCCTTGTTGGCGGCGGCGACCGCTAGATCGCTCGTGGCGACACCCTTCTCGGCGATATGCCGCTCGCGTATCCCGACGCGCGCCATGATCCATTCATTATTGGTGTCGACCATTTTTTCGAGGTCGGCATTGGTAAGCACGCGAGGCGGCACATAAGTGCCGAGAGCGCTGATTTTGGCGCGAATCGGTTTCGTCAACAAGAACTCCTGGAGTAATCGCTCAAGTATTCTGAATGATCAGAAGGAGAATGTCTAACGGCAGGCGTCAGACCTCGGGCGGCAGGCGCTAGCCCGGCAGAGGGAAGCGTCAGCGACTTGCCAGCTGCGAAAAGCATGCGACCCAGATAATCAAAGCATGGCAGTTCAAAGGAGCGGATATCCCGCCGTTTGCAGGCTGACGCCGGAAGCCCGACGCCTGATGCTAGAATGCCCAGCGCAACAACGACGCCCCCGAAGTAAACCCAGCGCCCACGCTTGCGATTAGCAAGCAATCACCTTTTTTCAGTTTTCCCTCTTCCACCGCCGTCTGCATGGCAATGGGGATCGTGCCCGCCGTGGTGTTCCCGTAGCGATCGATGTTAATGATGACTTTTTCCAGCGGCATTCCCAAACGGTCTGCAGTCGCCGTGATGATGCGCCGGTTCGCCTGGTGCGCGATGAAGCAGTCGATATCCTTTCCGGTCAAGTTGTTCTTCTCCAGGATTCGTTCCGTCATCTCCGCCATCTTCCTCACTGCATACTTAAAAACGTTTTTGCCGTCCTGGTGGATGCAATGCATTTTCTTGTCGACCGTTTCATGCGTGGCTGGATTCAAACTTCCCCCGCCCGGCATATAGAGAAACGGCCCGCCCATGCCCTCGATCTGCGCCACATGATCCAGTACCCCAACATCCTCATCCGCAGTAGGTTCGAGCAACACCGCGCCGGCACCGTCGCCAAAAATGATGCACACCGCGCGATCGGTGTAGTCGGTCATCGACGAATTCACGTCAGAGCCGATCACCAACACCTTCTTGTACTGCCCCGATTCGACGAACTTCACACCCGCGTTCAGCGCATAAAGAAATCCCGAGCAACCGGCAGAAACGTCGAAGCCCCAGGTATTTTGGATGCCCAATTTATGCTGCACCAGGCACGCCGTCGACGGATACATCATGTCCGGCGTGACCGTGCCTACCACGATCAGATCAACCTCCTGCAAATCGAAGGGATGCGATTCGCACAAATTCTTCACGGCCGCGACCGCCAGGTCGCTGGCCGCCACTCCCTTTTCGGCGATATGTCGCTCGCGGATCCCGACGCGTTCCACGATCCATTCGTCGGTGGTGTCGACCATTTTTTCCAGGTCGGCGTTCGTCAAAAGACGAGGCGGCAGATAAGTGCCTAAAGCACTGATTTTGGCGCGGATCGGTTTCGTCAATGAGAGCTCCCAAAAGATGAAAACTGAGTATTCTCAAGGATTGGGAGGAGAATGTCTAACGAAAGTATGCCCTCCGGATCATCCTGTGCCAACCGCCGGGGCTCTCTGCCAGCGCGTGCCGGAACGAACTCTGCGAGTCGGAT
>CAZILJ010000353.1:0-1782 GCA_964539915.1 uncultured Acidobacteriaceae bacterium
TCGCCGTAACTCTGATGACCATGATGGCAAAACAGATCAGCGGGATTGCTCGCACCAGCGCCGGCCCCAGCAGCATTCCCCGCCAACGCCAGAGTCTGAGATGCCGGATGCACTGAACCAGAACAATGTATAGGAGTCCCGTGGCAGGTGCGAAATAGTGCGGCCGGAACCAGGTTTCCACTGCAAGGGCCAACAAAGACAGCGCCAGCGCCAGGAGCGGAAATCGAACGCGCCGATCATGCCAAGTCCAAGGGAGAGCCAGTAAGGGAACAGTCAGGATCGGCCCTAAAAAGAAGCGCCAGAACCAAAAAATCTTGTATGAACCCAGCCTGATGAAGCCGGCAAGGGTACGATTGTCCTGGTAATCCTTAAATTCGACCTCGTAAAACTTCTCCATCACTGGATAGCGATATGTGAGTTTTGGCAAGGGGGCCTGCCAAATAAAATATCGAGCCCGTGAGTAGAGACTGCGATCCACTTGGTAGCCCATGCGAAGCGGGCTTCCAGTCACGCGGTAGTTGTAGTATCCGGTAGCGATTGCTGACAGCGCTAATATCAGAGCAATCGGAGTAAGCGCACGACGCAACAAGGTAGAGAAATTGGGACGCGCCGGGCCGGCTAGCCAAGCCGCTATTGCCACCGCGACGCAGGATGCGAGAACCAGTCCCTCATACGGCCGGGTGTTGGCCAGGATGGCAAGACCCAGAGCCATCCAAATCGCGTTTCGCACGGTTATGCGACGTTTTAAACGCGGCAGTGCGCCCAGCACGAGGGCTCCACCCATGGCCGTTACGGAAGCACACCAATATCCGTTGATCCAGTAGCCGAAAACGCCCAGTCGAAGCAGGGCAAGCACGCCTCCAAACAGCGCCCAGCCGGGCGGAAGCCAAGCTTGAAGCATCCAGGTCAATGCCGCGCACATCAGCCCGGTTACGATAAGGTTGCCGATCCAGGCATGTCCCAGAAGTTTCCCCGCGGCGAGTATCAAGCCCTCGGCAGGCGGATACATAGACATATAGGTGGGACGCTGGATAATGTGGAAGCTTTCGAAGTGCATCCACATCGGGTGGGTTGGATTCGTAAGCCGGCCATGGGCAAAAGTATCGGCCGCCAGCAGGTAGCTGTACTCATCGTGATAGTAGGGTTCAGGAATACTGAGGACTGGAATCAGCGCTGCACGAATCACAATGGCCGCCAGACCCACAACGGCGATCGAAAGGCCTTTTCTTCGCGCCAGAGATCGAAGCTTTTGCTCCAAGTAGCGAAAAATCCGCGGCGTCGGCCGCCTCGAGCGAGGCCACAGAATCATCGCACCCACCGCCACTACCAGCAGCAATTCGATGAATTGCACGCCGAACTCAAAGAGCAGTCGCTCGTAAAGAGGCATGAATAGCAGATTCTTAATTGCTGATGGACTATTGTCAATTGGCGCAGGACGTATGGCCCAGGATCTTCCCTGAGCCAATCGCAATGAGTTATGCTCTCGCGCAGTGAAAACCCATCGTTCCGGGAACGCAGCAGTCGGGGTGCGCGATGCCTCAGCCTCTGGGGTGATACTGTGGCTTGCTCTCACAGTTGCTCTAAGCGCTGCTCTTAGATTCTTTCGCTTGGGGACGAAAAGTTTCTGGCTCGACGAGGCAACCAGCGTTGTATTGGCGCGTGTGGATCGGCACACCTTCGTGGCTGCACTCATCCACCGCCAGGCCAATATGGCTCTGTATTACGTGCTTCTGCGTGGCTGGATCCGGCTGGGTAGCAGTGAGTTTGTCATTCGCGGTCTTT
>CAZILJ010000354.1:0-5478 GCA_964539915.1 uncultured Acidobacteriaceae bacterium
GCCCTGCTCGTCGCGCATGGGGCTGAGATTGGCCGAAAATCTGCCCGCAGAGCCGTGGCCACGCACAATCTCCAATTCCAGGTTGTCAATCTGCTGGCTGTTCAGCGTGCTCTCGAGCGCCTCCTCCAGCGGGCGGACAAAACCGGGGGCAGCCAGTTCGACTAAGGGGCGCCCCAGCAAATCGCGTTGCTCAAATCCCGCGTCGTACCAGCGCCGATTGGCATAGCTGATCAGACCGGCGGTATCGGCAACCAGAATCAGGCTCTGCGTGTTGCTCAGAATTTTGCTCGAGAAATCGCGCTCCCGGTGCAGTTCAGATTGGTAGTTGCGCAAGCCCGTCACATCGAGCATCAACCCCCGCATCTGGAGCAGGCGGCCCAGATTGTCGTACAGGCCGAAGGCATTGATCAGGACATGAATGGGAGAGCCGTCCTTGCGCCGCAGCGTCGCCTCAAAATTGCGCAGGTGCCCACTCACCTTCATCACTTCCGCGTGGCGTTGATGCTGCTCGGCTGACAAATAAAGTTGGGTTGTCATGTCGATCTGCAGGAGTTCCTCTCGGCTGCCATATCCGAGCATTCGCACCATGGCATCATTCACTTCGATAAAGCGGCCGCCCGGCGTGCTGAAAAACAGGCCTTCCTGAATATTGTCGAACAGTTCCCGGTACCGTCGCTCGGCCTCTCGGCGATCAGAAATGTCTTTTAAAACGTGAATGGTTTGCAGGCCCTCGTCGGCCGGGCCGTGCACGCGCGACGTCGAGACCAGATAAGTGCGATCGAATACCGGATGAGCAAATTCGTCGGACGCGTCGGCCATCGCACGGCAGAATGGACACGAATAGGAAGCGGTGTCGCTGGTCAGCGCCATCAGTGCCCGCATATTCACACCCACTAATTCTGTTGCCGGAACACCGATCATCGCAGCCAGCGACCGGTTCACTCGCAAAACCTTGTCGGCTTGATCATGAACCACAATGAAATCCGTGATCGCGTCGAAGATCTCGGTCCAGTGGCGGTTCGCCTGTTCGACTCGCGTAAAATGCCGGGCATTTCCGAGAGCCATGGCAGCATGACCCGCGATGGTTTCCAAAAAGACGCGATCTTCCTGCTCAAGCGGCGCTGAAGGTCCCGAGAGACAGAGCAGTCCGGCTAATTCCGCATTCGCGCCAGTCAGCCGAACTAGCGTGCAATCAGACCACTCGAGCCCCGCTGCACTCTCCGCGCCAAGTATCTCCTGCGCGGTCCCTTGCACCACGGTTTCGGAGCGGCGGGTCGCAAACTCTGCGAGAGCTGCGCCCAACGGGCGTTCGAGAGCGTGCTCCAGAAGCGGTCCGGAATATGCTTTCGCCTGCGAATTCTCGGCTGCCGCGAGGCTTCGATTTTCCTGAGGCGGAACTGATTTAGAGCTTTGCGCCGGTCCCTGAGCCGACCCAGACACGAGCGCCGGAGAAATTTCCAAAAGAGGTTTCCCTGGGTTGTGCAGCGCAGCTGCTTGCCAGTGACCATCTTGCCAAATGGCAAGCAAGCCAGCGCGGGAACCCGTGAGTTCTATGGTCCGGCGCACGAAACGGCGGGCAAATTCGGGCAAATGGAGCACTCCGTCAATTTCGCGGGCCAGTTCCATCACGGCCTCGGCGCGACGCCGATGTTGCTCTGAGAGATGCAAACTACTGGCAACTTCCAGCACGGCCGCCGCCTGATTCGAAAGGGCGCGGGCGCGTCGAATATCCTCCTGCGAAATTCCGGTGCCGTCGAGACGATCGAGAACCCCGAACATTCCGAGCACTCGCCCGCTCGTCCCGAGCAGCGGCACGGCAAGGAATTGGTGAACCTTGTATTTCGTTACAACCTCAAGGTTCACACCCGGAGTTCGGCTGGCCTCGTCGGTCCAGAAAACTTCCTTCGCCCGCAGAGCGCGCGTAGCGATCCCTTCCGGGAACAGCGTCTCGACACGCCGCGGTTCCCCTTTTTCAACTCCGTATCGAACCCGGAACTGCCCGTCTTCGTGCAATGCAATAAAGCAGCGCCCAAAACCAAGAAAATCAGAGGCGCGCATGACGAATGCCTGCAGAAAATGATCGAGATCGCCGCTGGAATTGAGTTCGGAAGAAATCTCGAGTAACTGATGGAGTTCGTGCGCCTGCGCATGCGACGTAGCATGCAGCTCCGCATGAGCTACGGCCACAGCGCCGAAACCGGCGATCGCCGCCACCAAAGACTTTTCTTCCGCGCTGAAAACCCCTTCCTGGCGCGGGTAGATCAGGATCGCGCCCTGGGTGCGTGAGGTGCGGAAGGGCGCGGCGATCAGCATTCCGGGAGAAACCAGATTGCCCAGCGAATGCACTTCGGCGCCAATCGACAAAGTCATGGGCTCCCCGGCGGCTACGGCCCGTTGGGCCAAGTCGGCAGCGAAGCGGAGCGTCTGCCGGTCGTGCCGCGCGCGCGCAGAGGTCGCCAGTTGCGGTGTCTCCGCAGAAACCGCCTTTAATTCGAACGGTCCTTCGCGGCGCAGCAAGATACAAACCAGCTTGGTGCGCAACAGCAGGCGCAGCCGGTCGGCGAGCGCCTCGATGACTGCGGAAACATCCGGCGCTCCGTGCAAGACATGGGCAACATCCGCCAGAATTTCCGCGCGACGAGACTCCTCCCGAGAAGCTTCGCTCACCCGTGCCGCTTCCAACAGGCTCCCCAATTGACCAGCCAAGATGGTGGCCTTGGCGGCCAGATCGTCATTAAAGAAGTCGTCGTCGGAGTCATGCAGGAATGTAGTGGCTCCGATCACTTCATTGAACACCATAACCGGGGTTGCCAGCAGTGATCGAGCCGCCCATTCCGTCGCAGCCGGAAAGGCCCCTGGCTTCACGTGATTCGCGAAAATCGTTCGCCGTTGACGCACCGCTTCGGCGCTCACGGCACTCTGGTCTGCGCGTAGCCGGAGACCCACAAAATGCGCGGCGAGTTTTCCGTCGGCTTCTTCTCCTATCAGCTCGTCTGTGAGCTGGCGGCGCCAGAAATAAACACCGGACACTTGAAAAAAATCTCGGGTTGCGTGGCAGAAAAAATGGACCAGCGAACGAGATCCGGATCGCTCGCCCGCTTTGGCCGCAACCCGCAGCAGTAGCTTTTGAAAGTCCTCATCGGACCCCTCAGCAGAATTGCTTGCCCGGGGAATGACGGGACTACCTCCAGCGAACGTCAGGGTCGCATCGAAACTGGAAGAATAGTGTTCTCGATTCACAAGTGCTTGAATCTATTTGGGAAACTACCTGTCATCTCAATTTGAGTCAAGAGAAATGGGGGATGGGGTGCCGTTTGTGAAATCGGAGACATGCGTGAGATTTGCGTCTCAGTGTGAGAAACGGGCATCGATCCGTCAGCAATGAGACACGCTCCGGTCGGGTCGGTGCCCGCCACGCCCTCCTCCCGATTGAATAAGTTGGCTGTTTGCTTACAGATACAGGCCATTACTTTGGTTTTCTCAATAAGGTTCACGTGGCCCGGCCGTTGCACGCTCGAAGTCACCAGCTTGCCGTACGCCAGGAGGAATTGTGTCTCAAAGAACGAATGCGGCTCTGTTTGCCGCTCTGACACTAGCTGTCGCTGTCGGTCCGATACATGTAGGTGCGCAACAGGCCCAAAGCGAGGAATTCGTCCGACGGGCAAAGAGCAAGGTACAGCCTCAGTACCCAGATCTAGCCCGCAAGATGAATATCACGGGTACGGTCAAGATTGAGGTGATGGTCTCGCCGAACGGCATTGTCAAAGGAGCGCGCATCGTCGGCGGGCATCCTGTTTTGGCGAATGCAGCTCTGGATGCCGCCAGGAAATGGCGTTTTGAACCGTCGTCGGCGGAGAGCTCTGGGATCATCGATTTTAAGTTTGAGCCGCGGTAGAGGCTTCGCTGCGGAGGAGACAGGAATGACAATCGGCAAGAAGTTGTACACGAGTTTCGGCATCGTCCTCACCATGGTGTTGGTACTGTTCCTGGTGAACTGGTCTGCCGTGCAGCGCGAGCACGCGGCCAAAGCCGCCGCGGCGGCCTCGCTGGAGCTGGCCGATAGCACGAATGCCGTCCGCTTCCAGATGATGCAGAACCGCCTCTACCTGAGCAACTACCTCTTAAGCGGCGACACGCGCGAGGTGGACCGCATGAACGAGGGTCTCCGCGCTTTGAACGAGAAACTGGAACAGGGCAAGACCCTGGCGAGTTCCGACCAGGTCAAGAACGCATTGGCCAAGGTGCAGCAGTTGGAACAGGCGTGGGGCAAGGAGTTCGCCCAGCCGATGATTGAAAAGCGGAAAGACGTGGACTCCGGCAACGCTACCGTGGCCGAACTCCAGATTTACTACCTGCAGAAAGACGCTTCTTCGTGGGTCAAGAATTCAACCGATGCGCTGGATGTCGCGGACGGTGAAAACCGCAAGCTGGTGGAAGAGCGCCGCAAGTCCGATGAGACGGCAGCAACCGCAACCATCATCATATCGCTGCTCAGCACCTTAATTGCGTTGTCTCTTGGCGTGGCAATCGCCTACCGTACGGCCAAGTCAATTACCCAGCCGCTCAACGACCTGATGAACGTGGCTCGTGGAATCGGCAACACCGGCGATCTGGAGCACAACATTGATCTCACTCGCGACGATGAGATCGGTGAACTGGCCCGCACCTTCCACAAGATGGTGACTTATCTCAAGGAGATGGCGGGAGTATCCGAATCCATCGCTGGAGGTGACCTCACCCTGGAGGTGAAACCACGATCTTCCCACGATACGCTGGGCAACGCTTTCGCGCGCATGGTCGAAGGGCTCGCGGGGCTGGTGCGCAGTGTGCGCGACGCCTCCTCTCAGGTTGCGAGCGCCTCCAATCAAGTGGCCGGGGCCTCCGACGACGCCGCCAAGATCGGATTGCAGGCGTCGTCCGCCATTGATGAAGTCACCAGCACCATGCATGAGATGAGCGTCAACGTGCAGAACATGGTGAAGAGCACGCAGGTGCAGGCGTCGAGCGTCAGCGAGACTTCCGCTTCCATCGATCAGATGGTGGCCTCGATTCAGCGGGTCGCCGATACCGCAAAAGTATTGCTTGACATCTCCAACCGTTCCCGGGAGGAAGTGCACAACGGCATCGGCACCATGGAGAAGGCCACCGATGGCCTGAACCGCATCAACACTACCATCACCTCCTCCGGCGAGATCATCGGCGCGCTCGGACAACGGGCGGACGACATCGGCAAGATCATCGAAGTCATCGACGATCTCGCCGAACAAACCAACCTGCTGGCCTTGAACGCCGCGATTGAAGCGGCGCGCGCGGGAGAACATGGCCTTGGCTTTGCGGTCGTCGCCGAAGAAGTCCGCAAGCTGGCTGAAAAATCCACCCAGTCCACCAAGGAAATTTCCGAATTGATCCAGGGCATCCAGAAAGAAGCCCGCGAAGCCGTCGACAACATGGAAAAGAGCACCTCCATGGTTCAGGAGG
>CAZILJ010000355.1:0-3472 GCA_964539915.1 uncultured Acidobacteriaceae bacterium
TGCAACAGTGGCACTTTGATGTCCAACGTGAAGTGGCTCGCAACACCGTTGCCACAGTTTCCTATGTGGCCAGCAAAGGAACCCACTTAACCCGCGAAAGCAATTTGAACCAAATCTTCCCAACACCGCTGAGTCAGAACCCGTATAAAGTCGGCGAAGCGATTGGTCCGAACGACTGCACCACCGGGACCACCCCTAGTGGAGTTCCCATCACAGGTCAGGCTCTAATCAACCTAGGTGTGGCCGCTTGCGGTGCGAACCCCAACTTCTACCGTCCCTTTCTCGGGTATGGAACCGTCACGAACCTACAGGACGAATCGTCCTCTATTTACCACTCCATGGAAGCATCAGTTCGGCGCAATGTTGGCCAACTCACGATCAGTGCCGCCTACACTTACAGCCACTCGATTGACGACTCCTCCGATCGCGGCGACAACACCTTCGTGAATTCTTACGACTTCGCCGCCAACCGGGCCAGTTCCAACTTCGATCAGCGGCATGTCTTCAACTTCAGCTACGTCTGGGACATTCCGCTCTTCAGGCAGCCGGGACTTGCCAATAAGTTTTTGGGTGGATGGGAGTGGTCCGGAATTACGACCGTCGGTTCTGGTTCGCCGTTCAACCCCGTCTTTAACACCGACAATGCCGGCGTGGCGAACGCGGTCGCCGGGTCGGGCTCACGCCCGGATATTGTTGGCGATCCCCGCTCCGGGATTGTCCAAGTACCGGGATCGGGATTCGGTCCTCTGCTGTATAACCCGGCCGCGTATGCGGCTCCCAGGGGCTTGACGTTTGGGGACGTGGGCAGAAACTCCTTGACCAACCCACGCCGCACTAACTTTGACATGGCACTGTTCAAGCACGTTGCATTTGGAGAGAGCCGGGCCTTCGAATTTCGCGCAGAAGCGTACAACGTGTTTAATCATACCGAGTGGGGTGCGCTCGCCGGAGGCGGCGGATCCGGTGCCAACGTCGTCAACTCGGCGACTAACGTTTTTAACAGCAGCGGGTTCCTTAACATCAACACCGCACACAACCCGCGCATCCTGCAGTTGGGCGCAAAACTGATCTTCTAGTTCAGCTCCGGAGGGAAAGCGAACCGGCCTCGCAACAGGCCGGTTTTCTTGCTTAAGTAGCGAAAACCGCGACGCCTATCCCTCGAAAGCGGAAACCGAGTGGAAAAAAGATGAACCCAAGAGCTAAGAGCTGAAAGCTAGAAGCTCTGCTACCCCACCGTCGCCGTCTGCCGCGTTCCTACCGCCTCCAGCGCGTGCTCCAGATCCGCGATCAGATCCTCCGCGTTCTCGATTCCCACCGAAAGCCGGATCATCTGTTCGGTAACCCCCATTCGGTCGCGCTCGTCCGCGGGCACCATCAGGTGCGACGTCAGCACCGGGATCGACACCAACGATTCCACTCCGCCCAGGCTAGGTGCCAGCGTGAACAGGCGCAGACCTTCGCTCGCATGGCGCGCGTCGTCGCCCGTGCCTTCCACCTCAAAGGTGACCATGCCGCCGCCGCCGGACATTTGCCGCAAGGCCAGCGCGTTCTGCGGATGGCTTTTCAGAAACGGATAGTGCACGCGCCGGACCTTCGCATGTTGTTCCAGGAAATCCGCTACGCGCAGCGCATTCTCATTCTGGCGCGCCACGCGCACTGCCAGAGTCTTCAGGCCGCGCACCAGCATCCAGGAAGCGTGCGGGTCCATGCAGTTCCCCAATGTGGTCCGTGTGGCAAGAATTTTTTCCATCAACTCGCGTCGCCCAGCCACTACGCCGCAGATCAGGTCGGTGTGGCCGCTCAAATATTTCGTTCCGGAGTGCATGATGAGGTCGATGCCATATTCCGCCGGATGCTGGTTGATGGGTGTGCCGAAGGTGCTGTCGATCATGCTGGTCAGGCCACGCTCTTTCGCCAGCGTGGCGGCCGCTTTCAGGTCAACCACTCGCAGACCAGGATTGGTCGGCGATTCCAGATACAGCAGCTTGGTATTCGGACGAATCGCACGCTCGTGTTGAGCGTAGTCCGTGGGGTCGACAAACGTAGTCTCAACGCCGAGTCTCGGCAGCCATTGCGAAAGAAACTTGTGCGTTCCGCCGTAGACGTCGCGCTGGGAGACGATGTGATCGCCTGCCTTCAGCAATGCCATGATGGTTGTCGTGATGGCGCCCATGCCCGACGAAAAAGTGAGCGCGGTGTCTACCCCTTCGAGTTCCGCGACCGTCTTCTCTGCCACCGTGTTGGTGGGATTGCCGTAGCGCGTGTAGTAGCTGTCGCTTCCGGTTAGCCGCAATTGCTCATCGTTATCTTTCACTTCGAAGGTGGAGGTCTGGTAAATCGGCGTGGACATCGGACCGTTTTTCTTTCCGAGGTCCGCGGCCCCGCGCGTGGCTTGCGTTTCCGGATGATCGAACTTGTGTTTCATGGCTACCTCGCTTCCTCCAGAGTAATTGTGCCGGTTCGCGCGGGCAAGCGAAAGCGCTCGCGATGATCATGGGGGTACAGCCGCTTCGGCTGTCCCGGCCCGGGCGAAGCCCGGCGCCCTGGCGCAAAAGTCTCTCGCTCGTACCGTAACTAAACTAGCTACCACTCGACCGGTGCTTCGTACCGTTTATAATGCCCCATTCGCACTCTATGGACCTGGGTCTGAAAAACCGTGTCGCCTTGGTTGCCGCGTCCAGTCAAGGACTCGGCCTCGCCACCGCCGAAGCCTTTGCCGCCGAAGGCTGCCGCGTCGCCATGTGCGCTCGTAATCAACAGACGCTCGAGGCCGCCTCCGCCAGAATCGGAAAGCAGTACAAGGTTGAAATCTTCACCGGGGCTTTCGATGTCACTGACTCCGCCGCCGTGAGCCGATTTGTCGCCGCCGTGGCGACGAAGTTCGGCGGCGTCGACATTTGCGTCACCAACGCCGGTGGACCACCCGCCAAAGGATTTCTTGCGGTCACTCTCGAGGAGTGGCAGCGCGCCTTGGAACTCAACTTCCTGAGCACGGTTTACTTCGCTCGTGAAGTGATCCCCCACATGCAGCGCAAGCATTGGGGCCGAATCATCACGATCACGTCGATCACCACCAAACAACCGGTGACTGACCTCGTGCTGTCCAACGCAGTCCGAGCGGCCGTCGTCGGATTGGTCAAAAGTCTGGCCAACGAGTTTGGCAAAGATGGAATCCTGGTGAATAACGTCGGGCCCGGATTCACGGCTACAGATCGTCTGAGAGAGCTGGCCAAAGCACGCTCATCCGCCACGGGAAAGAGCGAGCAGGAAGTTTTCGAAGGGTGGGCCGCCGACGCCCCGCTCAAGCGTCTGGGAGAGCCTCGCGAATTGGCCGATACCGTCGTCTGGCTGGCGTCGGAGCGCGCCTCCTACGTAACCGGACAGACCGTACTGGTCGACGGTGGAATGTATAAAGGGTTGTGAAGAGCTATGAGCCACGAGCTACTAGCTTCGAGCCACGAGCTGCGCGTAG
>CAZILJ010000356.1:0-3150 GCA_964539915.1 uncultured Acidobacteriaceae bacterium
TCCCGCGTAGTGTCTCAGGGTCTAGGCCGACACACGTTGGCTCCGGGCATCCCTGTCTCCCCCGACTTCGGGGGCCTCGGATCTCACCCAGGCAGCGGCCATCCGTTCGCAGGCTGGAATTCCCCATTCGCTGCTAATCCCAGCGCTTTCTGTGGCTTACGTTGACCATCCCGGCACTTTCCGCTACTTTATGAGTATCGCCGGAATGGGGATCGTGTACCCTAAAGGTAGGGGTTTCGTGGGGTTTGTGCATCCCATAAATTGAGAGCAGATTCCTAGCTTGGCTCGGAATGGCAGCCGGGATTTTCCGGAATATCAAACGAGTGAGGCTGCGGGAATTTGAGGAGTGGGGCTTACATCGTGGCTGGAATTTTGACAAAAACTGACGGAAAGACCTTACTTTTGCTTAAGCCGAGAGGATTCTGCGCAGGCGTAGTGCGTGCCATTGACGTGGTGCGCATTGCTCTGGAGGCGTTTGGGCCGCCGATCTACGTGCGCAAGGAGATTGTTCACAACAGTTTTGTGGTCGAGGAACTTCGCGGCAAAGGCGCCATTTTTGTAGACAGTGAGGACGAGGTGCCGAACGGGGAGCGCATCATTTATAGCGCGCATGGAGTTTCCCCCGAAGTGCGCGAACACAGCGCGAAACGCGGGCTGCGCGTGATTGATGCCACCTGTCCGCTGGTCACCAAGGTCCACGTGGAGGCGGTGAAGTTTGCGAAGGAAGGCTATTCGCTCATCCTGATCGGGCACAAGGATCACGATGAGGTGATTGGGACGCTAGGCGAGGCGCCGCTCGTGACGCAGGTTGTTGGCTCACCAGAACAGGTGAAGTCGCTCGACGTGCCTGACCCGAATCGCGTGGCCTACTTGACCCAGACGACCCTTAGCCTGGATGAGACCAAAGACATCATAGCGGCATTGAAGAAGAAGTTTCCCAATATCAAAGGACCGGCAGCACAGGACATTTGCTATGCCACGGAGAATCGCCAGGTTGCCGTCAAGCAGGTGGCTTCCGACGCCGATTTATTGCTGGTCGTGGGATCGGAAAATAGCTCGAATTCCAACCGGTTGGTGGAAGTGGCGCGCAATCTCGGAACCAAGGCACACCTTATTGATAGTTGCAGCGACATTGAGGCGGAGTGGCTGAAGGGCGTTAAGACGATTGCGCTGACGGCCGGCGCTTCTGCGCCGGAGTGCTTGGTCGAAGAGACCGTTAATTTTTTACGTGACAAAGGGTTCGATAACTTGCAGGAACTGGAAGTGATGCCGGAAAACGTGCGCTTTGGGTTGCCTCCGGAGATTGTAGAGGCGATCGCTGCCGCTCCGGTCAATGCGACTGCAGATTAGCGGATGATGGAGCCGCAATTCATGAATATTGACTCCCCCGAGTCCAACGTAGCTCCCCTACCTCTAGGTTCGAGTCCCCAACTTCGCTTTGGGAAGATTGAGGAGTTGGGAAGCCGCGTGGGTGCAGCCGTCGCGGCGGCGCGCAAGTATCTTTTTTCGCAGCAGCATGAAGAAGGGTATTGGTGTGGGGAACTTGAAGCGGATACCACGCTCGAGTCGGATTACATTCTGCTCCATACGCTGCTGGGAACGGGGAATCAAGAGAGGTTCCAGAAGGCGGCCAACTGGATTCTGCGCCACCAGAATGACGACGGCGGATGGAGCATTTATGCCGCAGGGCCTTCGAACGTCAGCGCTTCAGTAAAGGCCTATTTTGGATTGAAACTCGCGGGATTTACCGCCGATCATCCGGCGTTGCAGCGCGCCCGCAAGAAGATTCTGGAACTGGGCGGCGTCACCGAAGTCAATACATTTACCAAGATCTATCTGTGCTTCTTCGGGCAATATGATTATGACGCGGTTCCGGCGATTCCGCCGGAGATCGTGCTGTTTCCCAACTGGTTCTGGTTCAACATTTACGAAATTTCTTCGTGGTCGCGCGCCATTCTGGTGCCCCTGTCGATCTGCTACGCCAAAAAGCCGTTCAAGAAAATTCCCCGGGAAATGGGGGTCGAAGAGTTGTTTGTGGGCGGGATGCGGAAGTCGCGGATGCACCTGCATTGGGCCAAAAAATTGGTGTCTTGGCGAAACTTCTTTCTGGTTTTGGATCGCATGACGCATTGGCTGGAGCGCGTCCACGTGCGCCCGCTGCGCTCGATTGCGCTGAAGAGCGCAGAGAAATGGATGCTCGCGCGCTTCGAGATGAGCGACGGACTGGGTGCGATTTATCCCTCGATGATGAACGCGATTATTGCCCTGCGGTGCCTGGGATATTCCCTCGACGATCCGCAAGTGATTCGAGCGCTGGACGAATTCGAGAAGTTGGGGATCGAAGAGGAAGACACCTTCCGCATGCAGCCTTGCATGTCGCCGGTATGGGACACAGCGTACGCTATGTTTGCACTGGGCGAGGCTGGAGTTCCGGCCAACGATCCGCGGATGGTGAAGTGCGCTGACTGGATTCTGCAGAAGCAAGTGCGTAACCTCGGCGATTGGAAGGTGAAAAACAAGGAAGGACAGCCGGGTGGCTGGTACTTCGAGTTCAATAATGAGTTTTATCCGGATGTTGATGATAGTGCAATGGTTTGCCTGGGCCTGAGCCGGGTCGAACATCCCAATGGACGTTACCAACGCGAGTCGGTGCAGCGCGCCATTGACTGGATTTTCTCGATGCAGTGCAAGAACGGTGGTTGGGCGTCGTTTGATAAAGACAACGACAAGATGGTGTTCGAGCATATTCCATTTGCCGATCACAACGCCATGCTCGATCCGGCGACCGTGGATATTACCGGGCGCATTCTTGAGATGCTGGCGACCTACGGGTACGACAAGGAGCATCGTGCGGTGAAGCGGGCGATCCAGTTCATTCGCGACCAGCAAGAACCCGACGGAAGCTGGTTCGGGCGCTGGGGCGTGAACTACATTTACGGCACGACCCTGGTGCTGCGCGGTCTGGAAGCGATTGGTATGGATCTGCACGAGCCTTGCGTGCAACAGGCGGCAGAGTGGCTTCGGATGGTGCAGAACGCGGATGGCGGATGGGGCGAAACGGTAGGGTCCTATGATGATCCGAACTTGCGTGGGCAGGGCGACAGCACGCCGTCGCAAACCGCATGGGGAATCTTGGGCCTGCTGGCCGCT
>CAZILJ010000357.1:0-6953 GCA_964539915.1 uncultured Acidobacteriaceae bacterium
GTCCGCCGCGGGCATAAAACACTAAGAGTCCTAGGAATTGGCTGGCGTCGGAGTAGCGGTCGACGACCGAGTCGAAGAAGGCTCCAAAGCGGGTGACGCGGTTGGTGGCGCGGGCGACCTGTCCGTCCACCAGATCGAAGAAGCCGGAGAAGATGATTACCAGACCGGCGTAGAAGAACATGCGCCTCTGATTGGTGGCATTGGCCGAGCCAAAGAGCACGGCCGCCCAGGTGTTGACAACCAGTCCCATGAATGTGAGCACATTGGGATTAATGCGGGAGAGCGCGAGCCAGCGAACGATGGTGTCGAGCAGGACTCCGCAGGCGCGGCCGAAAGCGCTGGTCCAACTGATGGTCGGCCGGCTCGTCGAGGGCGACGCGGACATTTACGCTTTCGCCTTTTTCTGAATTTCAGCCTCGAGTTCGTCGTGGATGGTGCTCAGGCTGAGGATCTCCATTTCGCGCTTGCCATTGGGAGAGTCGACGATCACTTCGTCTCCAACCTTCTTATTAAGAAGCGCGCGGCCAATGGGCGAGGTCGTGGAAATTTTCCCGGTCACGACGTCTGATTCCTCGCTGGTGACCAGCTTGTATTGCATTTCTTCGTTCTTGGTGTTGTCGAAAACCTTGACCGTGGAACCGAGGCCCACCTTATCGTGGGGAATGTTGTTCATGTTGACCATCGACAGGTCGGCTAAGCGTTTGCCGAGTTGGCGAACGCGCGCCTTCACGAACTCCTGGCGCTGCTTAGCCATGTGGTACTCGGCGTTCTCGCTCAGGTCGCCGAGGGCAGCGGCCTTCTTAATTTCTTTCGGAAGCTCGTGAATCAGCTCGTGTTCGAGCGCGTTGATTTCTTCCTGCAGTTTCTTCTTGATTAGCTCAGTCATTCATTAACCCACAGCTTTTGAGATTATAACCCCGGCGTCGGACTTCCGACGTCAGGCTTCCTCCTTCGGGCCAGCGAAGGGCGAGGCCAGTCTGTAGATCGCAACCAGATCCCAAGGCAAAATTAGATTCGGTGGCTGTCGATTCGTACGGGTTCGGTTCGACGTATCTGTAGAGCGGGAATTGTGGTCTGTGGGCCCGCTCAAAATAAAGAACAGGAGATGACACATATGCGAGTCATGGTCATCGTAAAAGCCAGCAAGGAGTCCGAGGCTGGGGTGCTTCCGGACACCGAAGGACTAACCAAGATGCTGAAGTACAACGAGGAACTGGTGAAATCGGGCGTCATTCTGGCGGGGGATGGACTGCTGCCGACCTCGAAGGGCAAGCGGGTGAAGTTTTCGGGAAGCAAGCGCACGGTCACCGATGGGCCGTTCACGGAAACCAAGGAATTGATCGCCGGGTACGGGATCTGGCAGGTTCGTTCGATCGACGAGGCAGTGGAGTGGGTGAAACGGGCGCCGTTCGATGGAGGAACTGAGGTCGAGATTCGTCCGGTGTATGAAGCAAATGATTTCGGCGAGAATCTCACACCTGAATTAAGGGAACAGGGCCAGAGGTTGCGCGAACAGATTACTGCGAAAAAATAATCAGATTCCGGAAAGTTTGGTGTCGAATGAGGGATTGTTGATTCGATGTACTTATAGAGCGCGGAAATCTCGGGCCCATTGCGTCGAGAATCCCGCTCGAAGCAGAAAACAACCATAACAACCATAAGGAGACTGCAATGCGATTTCTAAGTATCTACAAGTCGGCTGAAAGAAGCACCCCTCCGACGCCGGAGGAAATGGCCGCGATGGGGAAGCTGATCGAAGAGGGAATGAAGAAGGGCTGGCTGCTCGCGACCGAAGGCTGCCTGCCGAGTGCTCTGGGGGCGCGGGTTCGCCGGTCCAATGGCAAACTGAGCGTTATCGACGGCCCCTTCACCGAGTCCAAGGAGGTGGTGGGCGGGTTCGCCATTTTGCAAGCGAATTCTAAGGAAGAAGCGATTGAGTTGGCCAGACAGTTCCTGCAGGTTGTCGGAGAAGGCGAGTGCGAGTTGCGCCCGATCTACGAACAGGCTGGGGAGGCCCCCTGCACGAGCCATGCAGCCGAGGTTGCGCTGAAAGGCTGAATCATGATGTGATCGGTAGCTGTGGGGGCTAGCGAGACACATCGTGCGATCGAGGCAGTGTGGAGAATCGAGTCGGCCCGGGTGATTGCCGGGCTGACCCGAATCGTGCGCGACGTTGGGATTGCGGAAGAACTCGCGCAGGACGCGCTGGTGGCCGCTTTGGAACAATGGCCGGCTGCGGGTATTCCGGACAAGCCGGGCGCCTGGCTCATGGCCACCGCGAAGCATCGAGCTATCGATTTTCTTCGGCGAGGTACGCTCGTCGATCGCAAGCATGAGGACCTCGGGCGGGAGATGGCGGAGCGGGAGATGGCGGTGCCCGACCTGGCGGCCGCAATGGATGACAGCATTGGTGACGACATGCTCCGTCTGGTGTTCATTGCGTGTCATCCGGTGCTGTCAACCGAGGCGCAGGTGGCGCTTACGCTGAGGCTGCTCGGCGGATTGACTACGGAGGAGATTGCCCGCGCCTTTCTGGCAGCCGAGCCGACCATTGCACAGCGCATCGTGCGGGCAAAGCGGAATCTGAGCGAGGCGAAGGTTCCGTTTGAAGTGCCGCGAGGGGCCGAATTCGCGGCGCGATTGTCTTCGGTACTGCAAGTCATCTACCTCATTTTCAACGAAGGCTATTCGGCGACTGCCGGGGAGGATTGGTTGCGGCCGGCGCTTTGTGACGATGCGCTGCGGCTCGGTCGCATTCTGGCCGAGCTGGTTCCCAATGAGGCCGAGGTGCACGGCCTGGTCGCGCTGATGGAGATTCAGGCGTCACGCGCCAAAGCGCGAGTCGGTCCGTCGGGTGAGCCGATTCTGCTTCTCGACCAGGATCGAGGGCGGTGGGATCGATTGCTCATTAACCGTGGATTGGCCGCGCTCAAGCGCGCTGAACAGCTCGGTGGGGTTCGGGGACCTTACGCGATTCAAGCTGCGATAGCCGCTTGTCATGCGCGGGCCGCGACGAACGAGCAAACCGATTGGGCCCGCATTGCTTCTTTATACGGGGATCTATCTCAAGTGAATCCGTCGCCGGTGGTGGAGTTGAACCGCGCGGTGGCGGTCGGGATGGCGTTTGGTCCGGAGGCGGGGTTGGAGTTAGCGAATCCGCTGCAACAGAATCCGGCGCTGCGCGGTTATCATCTGCTGCCCAGCGTCCGTGCGGACCTGTTGAAGAAGCTGGGGCGATTCCAGCAGGCGCGTGCGGAGTTCGAGCGGGCGGCGTCCCTTACGCGGAATTCGCGCGAGAGGAATTTGCTTCTGGAGAGAGCGCGCAGCTGCGGCGAGGGATAGGTTCTCCTTACGGGTTCCACCCGCAATTCCGGGTTCCACTCGTAAGGAGTGGCTGTCTTCCGAATTGGTCCTGAGCCCATCGCGCATCTCAGGCGCGATGGCGGCACTTTGCCACGATGAGTGTGATGTCGTCGTGCTGATCATTTGGGTTCAGGCCACGAACTTCACTTGTAATTGCTTCCAATGCGGACTGGCATGGCAGATCGCGATATCGGCGCAATCTATCAATCAGAGAGCTCTCTCCAAACTCCTCCCCGGCATCGTTATAGGCTTCGGTGATGCCGTCTGTGTAAGGGCCAGCGTGTCTCCAGGCAAGAGCGTGCACTCGCCGATGGTGCAGTCCCATTCCTCGAAGAGGCCGAGCAGCGTGGCGGTGGAATCAAGGCGTTGGAGGGTGCTATCGGCGCGCAGGACGAGTCCAGACAAGTGTCCGCAGTTGGCGTAGCGGAGGCGCTGGGCATGGTCATCGTATTCGGCAAAGAAGAGCGAGGCGTAGGCGCTGTCTACCGTGTTCTGAAAGAACAAGCGGTTCACGGATCGGAGCAGGAGCTCGGGATGATCCAGAGCAAGGGCGCTCTGGCTGCGGAGGTTGGCCTTCAGGTTCGCCATGAGAAGCGCAGCCGCTATGCCTTTGCCGGAGACGTCGCCGATGACGAGGCCGAGCCGCCGCTGGCCGATATCGAGGAAGTCGAAATAATCGCCTCCCACCTGGCGAGCGGGAAGGCACAGGCCCGCGTATTCGAGAGTCTTGGCCTCGGGATGGATTTGCGGAAACAGGCGCGCCTGTACTTGCTTGGCGATTTCCAATTCCTGAGCCGCACGGCGTTCGGCTTCAAGTTGCTCGGCGAGTGCGCGGCGTTCGATTTCTACATGGAGAGTCAACTCGTCGAAGCCGGCAAGGCCGAACGAGTTACCGTCCACGTCTTCGAATCGCGTGAAGATTCCGCCCCAGGCCGGGACCTGTGGTGGAAAAAGAAAGCGAACTCCGCGACTCCTCCATGCGTTGAACTTGGCGGTGACATCCTCGGTGAGAAAGTAAACCTGGCTGTCGCGACCTATGGAGTTGTAGGCCTCGGTGCCGGGTGTGGCCTGGGCCAGTGCAAGGTTGGCGTTGCCGTCTGGAGGCGAGACCTCGATCCACCGACTGCCGGATTCAATGCGCTGATCTACCACTACCCGGAAGCCAAGTTGGTCGACGTAGAAACGCAGGCTGCGATCCTGATCGCGAACAAAGATCATGATGAAGTGCAGGCAGAGATAGGGATCCTGCTTGTCCAAGCGCAAGAGCGATCGGTTAATACCAAAAGGTATGGCAGAATTGCCCATCCGCGAAATTATAAGGGCGGTAAGCAGCAAACACTGGGCGGGTTTTGCAGCTGAAGTCTAGGCCTGGAGTTCGGAGGCTTCGGGGAAGCGCAGCTTGCACTTGGCAAGCGCTATGGTGAGGATCTCTTCCACTTTGGATTCCTCGCAGTTGCGGGCCATAGCCAATTCGCTGACCAAGAGATAGCGGGCGCGCTCGAGCATTTTCTTTTCGCGGAATGAAAGCGGCTTGGCTTGATGCAGAGCGATCAGGCTCTTGAGGACTCCCGCAACTTCGAGCAGCGAACCAGTGCGCATGCGATCGGAGTTTTCTTTGAAACGATCCTTCCAGTCACCATTGCTGCCATTTTCGGCAAGGGAAAGAGCGTCCAGCACTTTTTGAATTTCGCCGTTGCGAACTACGCGCCGCAAACCTACGCTGCCTGCGTTTTGGCAGGGAACCATCACTTTGAGGCTGCTGGCTTTGATGTGAAGGAGGTAAAACTTCTCAATCGTTGTGCCCACCGAGCGGCTGCTAATTTGCTCAATAACGCCGACTCCATGATTGGGATAGACAACCTTATCGCCAATGTGGAAATTCAAGTCCGCAACACTCATGATAAGGCACCCAGAAAGGCGAAGGTTCGAGGGAGAAAAGCTCTAAAAACCTAATAGTATGCTACTCCCGGCACAAGCCGAAAGCAAGGAAGGTCGGACAGCTTGCCGGGGCGCATTGCCAGTTATCCTTTAAACTTATTGATATAAAGAGGGTTAAATAACGGAGCGGCGTGCGGAATGTGTGGAAAGCAGTCGACCGCGCAAGTCGCGACAGCAAGTTCGGCGCATATAATCAGGCCGTGGATTCCGAGGGAGAAAATTCCGTTTTTGACGAGTCGAGCGACGGCGGTTCTCGAGGCGGAAGTTCGAGGGAGCTACCGGTTGGCCGGATCCTTGGGCTCGATGTGGGTTCGCGGAGAATTGGGATTGCCGTCTCGGACCCGCTCGGAATAACGGCGCAGGGCCTGGACACTCTGGAACGCCGGAATAAGAAGTACGACTTCGACTATCTGCAGCGGGTGATTCAAGAGTACGACGCGAGGGAGATAGTCGTCGGTCTGCCGCTGCGCATGAGTGGTGCGGAAGGGATACAGTCCGGCAAGATGCAAGCTTTCGCGGAGGACTTGCGCAAGAGATTTCGACTGCCGGTACATCTTTGGGATGAGAGGCTCACCTCGGTGGAAGCCAATCGCCTGCTGCGCGAAGCCGATTTGTCGATCGAGAAGCGCGGGAAAGCGGTGGATCGGATGGCGGCAGTTCTGATTCTGCAGGGATGGATGGAGCAGCGAGCGGGATCGGCTTCCGGTTTCCGGCTTGCGGAATAACCGCGTCGGGCAGCAGGCATCCGGACGGCGAGCGTGTTCCTAGTTAACGACTGCTGACTTAACGACCGCTGAATTCACTGATCCAATGTCTCGGGCCGCCGAGATTGACAGGCCGCCCCGCGTATGAATACCCGCGAGCAAACAGAACTCGAACGCCTGACGTCCGGGGGCTGACGCCCGACGCCGGCTACTTTCCGCGCATCGCCTGGCGGTAAGCGACTACATTTTTATTGTGCTCTTCGATGGTGTGGGCGAAGCGGTGATGGCCCTGGGCATCGGCGACGAAATAGTAGTAGTCACTGTGTGTGGGGCGCATGGCAGCTTCGAGAGCACTGCGTCCGGGGTTGCCGATGGGGCCGGGGGGAAGTCCCGCAATTCGATACGTGTTGTAGGGAGAGCTGAACTGCATGTCGGCATGATGCAGCGCGCCCTGGTAAGTTCCAGCCAGAAGCTCTGCGTAAATGATGCTGGGGTCTGCGTCGAGCGCTATATTTTTGGCGAGGCGGTTGTAGTAGACGCCAGCCACCAGGGGGCGCTCTTCCGGGACCGCTGTTTCTTTCTCGACGATGGAGGCCATGATCACTGTGCGCTCGACCTCGCTCGCTGCTGGGTTCCGCTCGCGAAACTGCGCCTTTTCCTCGGCTTCGATGCGAGGCGAACTCGAGGGGTCGGCTGCCCCCGCGTCATGGATCTGAATCAATCCCATCTGGTGCGCGACCTGACGGAATTGCTTGACCATGGCAGACGCCATTTCTTGCATGGTCATCATGCGGGAGAATTCATATGTATCGGGGAAGAGGTAGCCCTCAAGAGAATGGGCGCCCGGGGCGAAGTCGGCAACCATCTCGGTGTCGGACTGCGCTACTTTCAGGAAATCCTGAGCTGATCCGAGGCCGGCGGCCTCAATCGCGCGGGCGATGTCGAACA
>CAZILJ010000358.1:0-3804 GCA_964539915.1 uncultured Acidobacteriaceae bacterium
CCGACGGTCCAGGCCGAGCAAAGCTCGGCGGGATTTCCGGGCTCAAGGTCCCCGTCCTATTCGACGGCAAGAAAGTCACCACGAGGATCTACTCCCGCGAAGACCTCAGCCCCGGCAAGAACTACCGAGGCCCTGCCATCATTACCGAATACAGCGCCACCACCGTTATCCCGCCCGGCAAGAAGTTTCACCTCGACAAGGCAAGCAATCTTGTGATCTCTGATCGCCACTGCCAGATTCCTCTGTGACCCTTGCTGGTTCAATTCCTCTTCCACCCTGATTGTTAACGTCAGATGAAATTAGAGACCCAACCCGCGCTCCCGGGACTCGGTGCTAGGTACTAGCAACCCGCTCCGTTACAATAATCCCGTGAAACCGAGCCTTTTCGTCATCGAAGACGATCCCGACATCTCCCGCCTGGTCCGCCATCATCTCGAAAACGAAGGCTTTACCGTCCGCGTCTATCCCACCGGCGCGAACGTTCTTGCCGACGCCGAACGCCAGCGTCCCGCGCTCTTCCTCCTCGACATCATGGTCCCAGGCAAAGACGGTCTGGAAATCTGCCGCACCATTCGCCAGACTCCGGGCCTTGCTCCGGTGCCGGTCATTTTCCTGACCGCCAAGAGCAGCGAAGCCGACCGCGTTCTCGGTCTCGAACTTGGCGCCGATGACTACATTGTCAAACCCTTCAGTCCGCGGGAACTGGTCGCACGCGTTAAAGCTGTCCTACGCCGCTTCGAGCGTCCTCTACCGCCCAGTCCCTTGAAGGTCGGCGAAATCGAAATCGATCCCTCGGCGATGACCCTCACCGTGAGTGGGAATCTGGTTCCCACCACCGCCACCGAGTTCCGCCTGCTCGATTATTTTGCGCGTCACAAAGGCCGCGTCTTTAGCCGCGACCATCTCCTCGACTCCGTCTGGCGCGACACGGCTTACGTCACTCCCCGTTCGGTCGACGTCTATGTCCGCCGCATCCGCGAGAAAATCGAGCCGGACCCGGAGAACCCGCGCTATCTGAAAACCGTGCGCGGCGCCGGATACCGCTTCGAATCCCCCAAATGAGCAGAACGTGAAGAACCGCATCTTCTTCAAACTCCTCGCCGTCTTTCTGATCGTCATCGCCGCTACCGCCGTCATTCTCGATGTCATGATCGGCGGCGCTTGGGAAACCTCGTTGCGCACTGAGATCGAGCGCAACCTGACGCAGAAGACCTTGCTCTTCGCCCACCGCGTCGAAACGGATCGCGCCCACTCGCTTGCTGAAATCGCCGCCCAAGAGAGCTTGGCCGCGGGCGCCCGCGCCACCATCATCGACGCTTCCGGGAAAGTTCTCGCCGATTCCGAATCGAACCCTTCCGAAATGGAGAACCACGCCACCCGCCAGGAATTTGCAGCCGCTCTTTCCGGCAAAACTGGCGAGAACGAGCGCCGCAGCGCCACTCTGGGCGTCCCGTTTCTCTACGTGGCCGCACCGGTTTCCGGAGGCGCAGTGCGCCTCGCCTATCCGCTTTCCGATGTTGAAGCGGTTCAGGCGCAAGTGCATCGCCGCCTCATTTGGGGTTCGTCCCTCGCTTTTTTTATCGCGCTTCTCATCGCGGCTTCAGCGTCCGTGTGGACTTCCCGCCGCCTCGAGCGCATCGTTGATGTGGCCGTCCGTATCGAGCGGGGCGATCTGCGGGCCCGCGTCGAAGACAAGCCTCTCGACGAGATTGGCCGCGTCGCAGCAGCCATCGACAAAACCGCAGGCCAAGTTGAGCGCAGCTTTGCCGCGGTGCGTTCCAGCCAGCGCCAGCTCGAAACATTGCTTAACAGCATGCAGGATGCAGTCATCGCGGTCAGCTCGGACGGGCTTGTGCAGTGGGCCAACCAGCCCATGGATCGGCTCGTTCCTCAGCACACGCGCCTCAACGCGCCCGTCGTCGAAACCGTCCGGGATCCCGACTTCCTCGCCGCCGTCAAGGCTGCTACCACCACGAAACAGGTGAAGACTACTCGCGCCACATCCATCGTCCCCGGCCGTGCCTTCGACGTCACGGCCGCTCCTCTTCCCGATGGCGGCGCCGTGGCTGTGCTCCGCGATTTGACCGAGACGGAGCGCGTCGAAAAAACGCGCCGCGATTTCATTGCGAACGTCTCCCACGAGCTCCGCACCCCATTGACTTCGATTCAGGGGTACTCGGAGACTCTCCTCGATCTCAGCTCC
Source organism: uncultured Acidobacteriaceae bacterium (assembly GCA_964539915.1). Classification (GTDB taxonomy): domain Bacteria; phylum Acidobacteriota; class Terriglobia; order Terriglobales; family Acidobacteriaceae; genus Sulfotelmatobacter. The sequence goes on from CAZILJ010000358.1 coordinate 2,204, forward strand.
GACAATTCCAGCCACAACCGCGAATTCCTGGAAATCATCCGCAAGAACGCCGCCCGCATGTCGCGCCTCACCGAAGATTTGCTGACTCTGGCGCGCGTCGAGTCCGGCGAGACCCGCTTCGACACCGAGCCCGTCCCGCCAATCGAACTGCTGCATGATGCGGAAGAAAGTTTCCGCGAGATCGCGCGCAGCCAGGAAGTGGAACTCAAAATTGTCGACACGTCAGGTGGGAATGGGTCTGTCGACTCTTTGCCCCCTGTGCGGGCCGACCGCGAAGCCATTCACCAGGTGTTTTCGAATCTCATCGATAATGCCATGAAGTACGGCCGCTCCGGTGGTCGCATCGTTCTCGGCGCGCGCGCCGCCCGCCGTGGAATCGAATTCTACGTGCAGGATTTCGGCGCGGGCATCGCTTCCGAGCATCTGCCGCGCCTTTTCGAGCGCTTCTATCGCATCGACAAAGCGCGATCTCGCGAATCCGGCGGCACCGGCCTCGGCCTCGCTATCGCCAAGCACATCATGCTCGCCCACGGTGGCTCCATCCGCGCCGAAAGCGAACTCAACCACGGCAGCACTTTCCTGTTCACCCTCCCAACTGCCTAACGGTGCCGAGCGCGCGCCCCTAACCGAACGGGGTGGGGGTGTTTTGACTTTTCCTCAGATCCCGCTTGCATTTGTCGTATCTTGGCCGACAATGATCTTTACTAGTATGTAACGCCTGGAGGAAGATCGAAAAATAATCGAAAATTCACGGCCTGTTAACCATTTGTTGTACAAGAAATCCTATCCTTAGCCGTTGGCTATCCCACTCCACGAACGGCAGAATTGTGACGACGAGTCCCAACGTTCCATTCGTCGCCCGCCTGCGCGAACGGCGGATCTACCCATGAGTACCGCGACCAGAATCACCGATCCCGAACCGGCTCATCATTACCTCGTGCGACGCACCGTGGAAGCCTGTCGCATGGCACAGGAAGCCGCTGGCGCCGCGGCTGAGGGCATCGCAACCGGCTCCAGCCAGTTGCTCAACTCCTTGCGCCGGCGCGAGCGCGAGCTCGACACGCTCGATATGGAAATCGACAGCGGAGTCACCACCGCCATCACCGAGGTCGGTCCCGCCGAAGCACGCGAATTGCTCGCCTGCATGAAGGTTATGATCGCTCTCGAACGCATCGGCGACCTGCTGCTCAGCTTCGCCAACAGCGCCCTGGCGGTCAGCGGACGCATTGACTCCGAAGATACCCGCGATCTCACTCAGATGGCGACGCTGCTGGAGAAAATGTTGACCGATTGCGGAACCGCATTTGCCGGCCGCAATGTCAGCAAGGCTCTCGACGTCCTCCGCGCCGATGCCGAAATGGACCGCATCCGGAACCTCCTGTTCCTGCGTCACATCGAGAATCCAGAAAATCTCGTCCGCCAGGCCAGCCTGCAAGTCATCTTCATGACGCAGTCGCTCGAGCGCGCCGGCGATCACGCCAAGAATCTCGCCGAGGAAGTCTGCCACTTCGTCAGCGGACACACCGTCCGCCACGTCCTCATCGCCTACGACAAGCCCGTCGAACAAATGTTCATCGACTACCTCCGCCGCCGCGACCACA
>CAZILJ010000359.1:0-4153 GCA_964539915.1 uncultured Acidobacteriaceae bacterium
TCACCCTACCCATCAAAGCCGAAGCACATGAATGACCGCGATGAGCCGAAAACCCGTTCGGAGTCAACGATTCACCATCCCACGCTCTTAACCTCGGCGAAACTGCGGACTCCTGCGCATTTTGTGCAAAGGATCTCGCACGACGTGCGCGTTGGCGGAGCGATTCCCCAAACATTCTCTGGTTGAGCCGGCTCCAGTCTGCCGAAACCATGCAGGTGAAACGCAATCCGCTTCGCCGTCACAATTAGGAGTAGAATTGCGCCGCTCCCACTTGCGGGCGCCCACAACTCGTGGCCAGAGGTGTGACATGGGTTCTCTCGATGATCCGAAACTGTGGGATTACCACAATCGGCTCCAAATGTCCCTGCACCAGAGTTCCCCTCCCGATTGGCAAACCGCCTGCCAGATCCTGAACGGCATGAGCATTCCTGACATGCTCGACGAACTTTGGCGAATCAAGTCCTCGTCTAAGCTGGATGGCCTTAGTGTATTTGCTCCCAGAGCGAGTGGTGTTAACACTGCGCGGCTGAGAGCGGGAATCGGAGCCCTCCAACTCCGGCCGCCGGGCGATTTCGACGCGCTCGTGGGGTCGTTGCCGGTCGACCAGCAGTGGTCGATCATGAGCGTGTGCGCGGTGACCCAGGCTCCGCCGAATCTTAGTCCGTCCTTGTGGTCCAAGTACTACTGGTCGACTCGGTCGTTGCCCGCTCTCAGCCTGGTCGCTAGTTATTCCCCTGAAAGCGGAGGCGACTCGAATAAGAGTAAAGACGATGCCCACCTTGCCGCCGATATTGCCACCGGCGTATCCGCCAATTATCGCCCGGGAGCGAATCCCGCAACCTATACGGTGACCGTGATTTATCGGAACTTCGACAAGTGGAAATTTGGCGACGACGACACCGAGCTCGATGTGATTCACGAGCCGAATATCAGCGTCCAGCTGTCTCCGGACCCCAACAATCCCGCGACATACCAGGCGGCTTTCTCGCTTATTAATCTGCATCTGAAGCGAAACTGGGGGCTGATCAAACCAGATGTTGAATTCAGCCTGTCGCCTCAAATCAGCCAGCCGGGTCTTGGGGGCGTTCCCAGCGGTGCGCTGCAAGCGCAGATCGAGCTTCATGTCACCTCGACCATATCGCTGACAGCACAGACTTCGGTGGGAGTCGGACCCGCAATGAAGCCAGGTGATCCGCCAGATTACGGCGCCTTGCACTACGGGAACGTGAGCTTTTCACCCTTCATGATCGGCATTCTGGGCCACTGGGATCCGCCGTAAGCCACAGCCTGTCCGCCAGGTTCCTCGTCCCAAAATGACCGATTCGGCGCTGCGGGAACTGCCTGCGGGCCTTTTCCGAAAATCCCAAACGATGCAATTCATGTTACGGGCCGGATGGGCATGGCAAACGGAAAGTGGAATCGATCTCACGCAAACTCCGTTGCCTGCAGACAACCGGACAACTACATCTCGGGTGGCGAAAGATCGCGATTTCAGTGCGGCGGGATAGACCGGCATGAAGCACGAGGATGAAAGTCGCCTCGAACTGCCGCTCTGTGAAAAATACACCCTGGATTGATCTACGATCGAGCCCGGCGACCATGAATTCGATATGCTTCCGCTCGCGCGCGGTGCAGGTTGCGCTGAAGCTTATGAGTTCCTCTTCTGGCGGCGCGAGCGGGCACCGGTACTGACGGGTTCGCAGCTCGGGCCGTGGTCGCCGTCGTCACCCACACGAGCAAAGTGCAGAGCAAGACCAGATTGTAGATTTCTGTCATTAGACATCGCTTGGTAGGCCTCCGCACCCGCAGGTTGGTGCGTCTCTTCAACGAAGTCCCCTCCCCGAACACGTCCCAAAAGCCGCAGAATTTCTCAACGCGGGGTGGAAGCGATGCCCGGCGCCGCATGTCCGCCTGGCGATCGCGAAGCGTTTAGAAAGCAAGCCTTAACGAAAACTGAATCTCGCGCGGAGTTCCCGTCCCCACCGCGCTTACAGGAGTAGTCGTGTTTACGGTCTGGTTGATGGTGCCGAAGTTAGTAGCTGAGATATTTGCAACCGGCAACCCATACTGCGGATGGTTGAACATGTTGAAGAATTCAGTACGAAACTCAAGCTCCACACGCTCAGTCACCGGAATGTGTTTCCCGATTCCCATATCGAACTGCCATGCGCCCGGCCCACGGGCATAGTCCCGCGGTGTGTCGCCAAATGCATATTGAGCCGGCGCCACGAAGGCAGCCGGATTGAACCATTGGCCGATGGTCGAGCCCCCAGGTGGAATAATCGATACTCCCGGCACGAGATCAGGACGTTGATTGGAAGTGTTTCCGTCGGGCGTAGCGGAAGATGAGCGACTGATCAGAATGTTAACGGGAAATCCCGTGCGCGCCACGATCATGGAAGTCAGTTCCCACGAACCAGCGATGCTGCTCACGATTCCCGGCTGGTTGAGGTACGGTTTGCCCGGTCCAAACGGGAACTGATACACGGTGTTGGCGCTGAACACGTGGCGCGCATCCCAGGTACCGCTGGCACGTTCGCAAGCCTGGCAAGCGACATTTTGAGGTACTAGGGAGTCCCCGTCGCCACTCCCGTTCGAGCCGTCGTCAATTTCATGCGACCACAAGTAGTTGGCTGAGATCAGCAAGCCATGCGAGAAGGAACGCTTAACGGATAGGGCGAGTGCCTGATAGCTGCTGTTGCCGGTGTTGCCCCGCCAACTCACTTGCCCAAAATCCGGGTAGGGACGAACTTTGGTGACCGGATCTAACAAGACGTTGGCCGCGGAAAGCGTCAGCAGATGCGTGCCTTTGCTTCCAATGTAGGAGACAGTCCCCACAAAATCCGCCGGCAACGTCTGCTGCACCGACAATCCCCACTGGGCAACGGACGTGTCCTTGCGACTGCGATCATCGTCACGAGGCGAAACTGTACCCGTCGTATCCGCGAGAAACGGAGCAATCGGATATCTGAGCCCCGCAATCGTACTGCTCGCCAGGGAATAGCTGAACACCTCATTGGAATTGGGAAGATTCTGATCATCCAACTGGCCGTCTTCGTGGTAGATTCCGAATCCGGCGCGAAAAACAGTACCACCGTTCGTGCGCGGAGCCCAGGCAATGGCTATGCGCGGATCAATGTCGCCGTAATTCGGCTGGCCAAAGCTGGCGCCCACCCCACAAAAGCCTTGCGGTCCGCAGGTGGCGAAATCGAAGGGATTCGAACGTCCCTGGTTTTCATGAAAAATATTAAAAAAACTGTAGCGCGCGCCCAGGTTTAAGGTAAGGTTCGAATGCCATTTGAATTCGTCCTGTAGGTAACCGAAATATTGCGTCTTGCGCAGGCCGTTAACCGGCTGGGAGCCGGTCAGAGTGGCCGTACTAACATCGTTGGCAGCGAAGGCCTGCGTCGCGGTTAACGTAGACGTGGCCGCATACACGATTGTCCCGCTGGACTCGGTTCCCTGGTTCATCTGGACGCGTCGAATCTCCACTCCGCCTTTTAACGTATGCCGCCCTTTAACCCAGGTTGCGTTGTCGATTTCTGCAAAGGTGTTGCCCGCGCCAGTGCTCACGCGATTGTTGTTCAGAGTGGTGAGATCGGAAACCGCGAACGAATAGAGCGATCCTGTTTGATTGATGTTGGTGGTGTTGGCGGTGCTGCGGTTAAAACCGAATTTGGCCTGGTTCACGAACGCAGGAGAGAAGATGTGAAGCAGCTCTATGACGGCATTGGCCGGGGAAGAACTAAGCTGCTGTCGATCCGCGAGATTGCCATTGGGTTGGGTATTCACCGCCTCATCAATGTTCGCACGTACGAATGCCGTCGTTCTGTCCGAGAAGCGATGATCGAGACGGAACATCCCAGAATCTTCGTTGACAAGCTGTCTGCTATCGGCGACAAAATTATCGACATCGGGATTACTCGTCGGAGTCTGTCCCTGCGGATACGCGTTGACAATGGGAGCGAGGGCTGGGGACTGCGCGATTACCTGGGCACGCAACGATTCGCTGGGCACAGTCCCGGCCAGCGGGAAACCCCAATGCTGGCGGTATCCCTCGTAGGCGAGGAAGAAAAAAGTCTTGTCCTTTGCCATGGGCCCGCCCAGCGAGCCACCGAACTGATTCAGCCGAAGCGGCTGTTGCGCAGTATTA